>JANPNU010000565.1:0-10617 GCA_031427615.1 Burkholderiales bacterium | reverse complement strand
CCAAATACCGCTGCAATTGTTCGAGGTTGCGGTGGCCGCTGATTTCTTGAATCACCCGCAGCGGGATACCGGCATTGCTCATCTGAGTCAGGGCCCGAATTCATCAACCACAATACCAGGGTGCCATCGTCTTTTTTCCAGACAATGTCGAGTGTGCCATCACCGTTAAAATCACCTGCTGCGTAATAACTCCAGGTTGCATCCGTTACTGGCAGCGCCACATCCTGCTCGATACTGATGCCGTTCATCAGCCATGCCTTCACGTTGCCCTGGGCATTGCGGAACAGCATATCGCCGCGAGCATCACCGTTAAGATCACCCAGCTTCAGGATACTGTAGCCAACCAGCAGATCCCCCACCCGCTCGTTGACCCAGGTGCGGTCGGCTTTGGAAGTCAGGCTGCGGATGACATTGGCCGGACTTAACCAAACAAGATCGCCCTTGCCATCACCATCAAGATCAGTGCCACCGATCAGCGACCATGACAGCGGTGCGCCGCCGCGATGTTTGACTTCGTTGGTACCGATTACGACGCATGGCGTGCCGCAAGAACCGGTTGATCGACAATCGTTGCGTTTGGTTCGCAAGGATGGTCGCACCGTGGCGGCGACCTTGCTGGCATTACGCCCGGGATCCACCATGTCCAGTTTCGGGCGAGCGCCGCAGGCATTGTTTACGGTATTCGAACCCGGCGTTGCGCTGGACATTGACCCTTTCATGTTATCGGCAACGTTCGATCTGACGCCCGCCGAAGCCCGCCTCGCCGCCAAGATTGTCAATGGTGAGACACCCGAACAATGCGCGCAGTCGCTCGGCGTGAAGATCAGCACTGTGCGTAGCCAGCTCATGGCGATATACGGCAAGACCGGTGCGACCCGGCAGGCGGATCTGGTGCGGTTGGTGCTGTCGGCGACGGCGATTTAGTAATCACCAGCATTGACGGGTATCGTGACGCGTTTTTGGCCTGAAAGGCGCTCCTGTGCTGGAGATCACGCCATTGGAAAAAGGACTTTGTTCAGTCAAGTTGGCGGCAGCGGAGCGACTGTAAATGACCAATTCAGCTATTCTGGGGCACCGCGGCTGACCATGTGCATGACATCCACTGCGCTGGCGATATCGGTTTGCGAAAAATCATCGCCCTTGAATAACAGTGGCAGTCCACGCACCTTTGCCAGCGCGTAGCTGAACACGTCACCGAAGTTCAAACTGGCAGGGTGGCCGCTACCCTTGCCGAACGCGACGAAAGCGGCATAGGCCGCATCCATTTCCGCAGGGCCAGGCGCGACCAACTCGAACAGCGGCAAGCGGATCAAATCATCCACCAACACCACGGCGCGTTGCCCGCGACGCCCATGCACCACCATCCGCGCCTCCACGACGGAAACAGTGCTCATCAGGGCCTTTCCCGCTTGTTGAATGGCGCGAAAAGGCCTCACGCTCTGCTTCCCCGAAAGCGATTGCCACGATGGCAGAGGTATCGACGACGATCATGCGGGCAAGCCGTGCTGATCCCATGGCAGCGGATCGAAGGCATCCGCGCGATCAGGGATGCGGTCAAGCTGAGCGAGTAACGCGGTCATGCTGGCAATTTGGTCAGGTATACCGACGGTCTCGCTAATGAGTCGATCCACCGCCCGCTCGACCACGGCCGTTTTGCTTAAGCCGGTTGCTTTGGCCAAGCGCTCTACCTTACTTACTACCGCAGGATTGGCAATTTGAAGTGCCATGATTGCGACCTCATATATTGATCTCAACATAGTCAATATACATACGTCTGAGGGTGCTTGCATTGCGTAAGGCGCAATCTGAGCATTGAAGATCAGGTTGTGGCAAATCCGGGAGACTCATTATTTTGTGGATGTGGCGCAGTCAGTCACAAGTATAGCCGCGCACATTTTTGTCAATCGACACGCCGCAAACTCTCAAAAACGTTATTACCACGATCCCAAATTCAAGGTGTGGCATGCTTGAACAGGCGATAAAAATTTGTGGTCGTCGCATCCGCCAGTTCCTCTACCGACACACCGCGCAGTTGCGCGACAAATTCCGCAACGTGTTTGACGTAGCCCGGTTGGTTCATTTTGCCGCGATGGGGTGTCGGCGCGAGGTAGGGTGAATCGGTCTCAATCAACATGCGGTCAAGCGGGATGGTTTTGGCGATGGCCTGCAAATCACGCGCGCTTTTGAAGGTGACGATGCCGGAGAGAGAAATATAAAAGCCCATGACGATCGCGGCGTCGGCGACCGCCTGACTCTCGGTAAAACAATGCATCACGCCGCCGGCCTCAGCGGCGTTTTCTTCGGCCATGATTTTGAGTGTGTCGGCGGATGAATTGCGCGTATGAATCACCAGCGGCTTTTTACAAATCCTGGCGGCACGGATATGGGTGCGAAATCGTTGCCGTTGCCAATCGAGGGGCTCCTGCAATCGATAATAATCCAGTCCGGTTTCGCCGATCGCCACCACTTTGGGGTGATCCGCCAGCCCCAGCAACTCGACAACCGTCGGCTCGTGATCATCCACTTGCTCGTCGGGATGTACACCCGCACTGCACCACAAATTGGTGTGGGACTCGGCCACCCGCAACACGTCCGGAAATGTCTTGAGGGTGGTGGAAATGGTCAGGGCATGGCTGACCTGATTGGCGCGCATCAACGCAAAAATATTGTCGGCGTCGGCTTGCAACTCGGCAAAATCAAGATGGCAGTGGGAGTCAATAAACATGCGTCATTATCCCACGCAGGATCGGCAATTTTACGATCGACCGGATGGACGACGTCGGAGCAACAAGGCATTGGCGACCACACTGACACTGGATAATGCCATCGCCGCCCCGGCGATCACCGGACTCAATAATCCGGCGGCGGCAAGCGGAATACCAATCACGTTATAACAAAATGCCCAAAATAAATTCTGCCAAATCTTGCGGGTGGTGCGCTTTGAAATCTCAATGGCACCGGCCACCAGCGCCGGATCACTGCGCATCAAGGTAATCCCGGCCGTTTCCTTGGCGACATCGGTACCACCCGACATGGCGATACCCACATCGGCAATCGCCAGCGCCGGTGCGTCGTTTACGCCGTCGCCCACCATCGCCACCACGTTGCCGTTATTTTTTAGTTGCGCCACCACCTCGGCTTTTTTAGCCGGCAACACCCCGGCATACACTTCTTCAATGCCGAGTTCATGGGCAATTTTGTCGGCGGCATATTGGTTGTCACCACTGATCAGCACTGTTTTGATGCCCATTGCCCTGAGCGCGTCAACAGCCTGCCGTGCAGTGGGTTTGACGTTGTCACCAAACACAAAAAAACCTACCAACACGCCGGCGCGTGCCAGCCAGGTGATGGTGCGGCCCTCCTGCTCATGCACCGCCGCACGTTCCTGCAACGGGGCCAACGGCACACCCTCTTCGTGCATCAATCGTGCGTTACCAAGCAAAACAATTTCGCCATTAATGGTTCCCGTGGCACCCTTTCCGGGCAAGGCACGAATATTTTCTGCGGGTGCGAATTCCAGCTGTTCATCTTTTGCCGCGCGTAACACCGCCCTGGCCAGAGGATGTTCACTGCCGATTTGAATCGACGCGGCGAGGCCGAGCATGTCGGCGCGCGACGAGGCGAATGATTTGGCAGCCAGCAACACCGGCTTGCCCTCCGTCAGGGTGCCGGTCTTGTCAAATGCAACAACGGTGATGCGATGCGCCGTTTCCAGCGCCGGCGCGTCTTTGATCAAAATGCCCTGCTTGGCCGCCACACCGGTGCCGACCATGATTGCCGCTGGCGTGGCCAGCCCCAAGGCACACGGGCAGGCGATCACCAATACCGACACGGCATTGATCACCGCGCCCGACCAATCGCCGGAATACACGCCCCACGCGATCAGCGTGACCAACGCAATCAGCAGCACCACCGGCACAAATACCGCGCTGACTTGATCAACCAGCCGCTGAATCGGCGCTTTTTTGGCCTGTGCATCCTCGACCAACCGCACAATGCGATTGACCGTGGTCTCGGCCCCAATCACCGTCACCCGCACGTCCACCAACGCGTCCCCATTCACAGATCCACCGGTGATGTGATCACCAAATGTTTTGTTCACCGGTCGGCTCTCACCCGTGATCAGGGATTCATCCGCGTGCGTGTGACCATTGACCAGCACGCCGTCGGCAGCAAAACGCTCGCCGGGCCGCACGCGCATCAAATCGCCCACTTGGATGGCGGCGATTGCAATTTCCTGTTCGACACTGCCCACAACGATGCGCACGGTTGCCGGCATCAATTCCTGAAGGGCGCGAATCGCTGCGGTGGTTTCGCGTTTGGCGCGGCTCTCCAACCATTTGCCGAACATGACAAGTGTGATCACCACTGCCGCACTTTCAAAATACAGATGCGGCGTGGTGTCCGGTGCGGCGGCTCCCATCAGCACCAGCGACAACCCGTAAGCAGCCGAGGTCCCAATCGCCACCAACAAATCCATATTGCCGGTGAAGGCCTTTAATGCGTGCCAACCGGCCCGATAAAAACGACCACCCAACCAAAATTGTACCGGCGTGGCGAGCGCCAATTGCAGCCACGCGGGCAGCATCCAGTGGTGCCCAAACGGCATGGCGAGCATGGGCACCACCAATGGCAACGACAACAAAGCCGCAACCACGACCTTCTGACCTTCAGTAAACGTTAATAATGGCGCACCTCCAGCGGCCTTTTGTGCTGGAACCGCCCGCAAATCGGCGACTTTTACCTGCGGAATCGTGTAGCCTGCATCAATAATCGATTGTTCCAGTGTCTGCCGTGATACACCCGCCGCAGTGTCGACATTGGCCATTTCGGTTGCCAAATTGACCGAGACACCGGTCACCCCCGCCACCTTCTTTAATGCTTTTTCCACCCGCGCCGCACACGACGCACAGGTCATGCCGCCAATCGGGATGTGAATTTGATCGATCAATTGGTCAATACGGGCGGTCATATCTGCAGTCATTTGGGCTAGTATCTGGTGAAGTTGGACGCATCTGGTTGTTATGTTAGCCCGCATCGGGCCAATTCAAGGAGTACAAAATGATTGAATTCACAATACCCGACGTTTCCTGTGGCCACTGTGTGGGTGTGGTGCAAAAAACCGTCAAAGCGGTCGATGGTACCGCAACGGTTGAGGTCGATATCCCCACCAAAAAAGTCCGCATCGAATCCACAGCAGACAAAGCCACCCTGGCCAACGCGCTGGTCGCAGCCGGTTATGCGCCCACCGGCATGTGGTAATTCGCGTTTCCAATTCACCTTTCGTCGCCAATTTTTTATTCAAACATGAACAAACTCGAATCGATTTGCCTATTTTGTGGCGCTTCTCCCGGAACCAATCCAATTTACAAAAATGCCGCGGCAAATTTCGGCGCGAGCCTGGCAAAAAATAAAATTCGCCTTGTTTATGGCGGCGGCAGGGTTGGCCTGATGGGGGTGGCCGCCGATGCTTGTCTGGCCAACGGCGGTGAAGTCATCGGCGTGATCCCGCGTCTATTGATGGAAAAAGAAGTGGGACACACGGGCGTGACCAAAATGCATGTGGTCGAAACCATGCACGAGCGCAAGGCGTTGATGACCGTTGTTGCCGATGGATTTATCGCTCTGCCGGGTGGCTTTGGCACACTTGATGAGTTGTTTGAATCCCTGACCTGGCTGCAACTGTCGTACCATACCAAGCCCATTGGCCTGTTAAACGTGGGGGGATTTTTTGACGGGCTGATTCATTTTTTGGATCACGCCCGCGACGAACGATTTTTGCGCGAATTACACCGCGATTCGTTGCAGGTGGATACCAACCTGGATGCGCTGATTGAAAAAATGCGCCACTCGATTGCCCCAGATACCGGCAAGTGGTTGGATCGGGCCAAGTTTGACGTAATCAAATGAGGTTGGCTCGGCTGGTGTGACTTTGCAGAATCACGCTTGCGCCGATTGAAACTGCCAACGAGCCGCGAGATGATCTCAAACCGTATGTGTGATCCGATCGGATTTCACCACCGGTGCCAGGATGACCTCAATTTTTTTCTTGAGCTCCTTGCCAACCTCGTTGTCCGGCAACTGGATGCCGACACCCTGCGGGCGATTTCCGGCGGAATGGGGTGGGTTGATCCAGGCGACCTTGCCGGTAATAGGCAATTTGAGCGGCTCATCCAAAAATTGCAACACCAACAACACATCGTCACCAAGCTGATGGACTTTGCTGGAGTGCATAAACAAGCCGCCACCTTTGAGAAACGGCATCCATGCCGCATACAGCGCACTTTTGCCTTTCAGATTCAGTGAAATCACACTGGGGCGTTTGGTTGATGCATCAGATTGTGCAGCGGGCATGATCGATGTTCTCGTGAAGATTAATGAGCTGGCCGAATCGCCTGTTTATAACCAATTAACAGTTGCTCAAGCAACAGTCTCGCATTGAGCGGATGATTTATCAACCGTCTGCTTTGCCGAAGCTCACTTTCATAGCGAAATAGCTTGGCCAGATCGATCTGACTGGCGACGCGGGAAATCGCCTTGGCATGGTCACGATGATGGCAAATGATCCCGACCATTCGCGCGCTGATGACGTCGTTGACCCAAGTTTGTAGCCACGTCAGCACGTTTGTGAGCTCGGCCTTTTCAAAATTTTGTGCGGTCAGCGCGTAATCCATTTTTGACTCGGCTAACGCCGCCACAAAACCACGGCGCGCGGATTGATAGTCCGCGTGTGCGTATTCAATCACCGCCAACGGCGCACCACCGGCCGCGGTCAATGCTTCATCGGCGTTGGCAATGCCTTGCGATTTCAGCCACGCCAGTGCCACCTCGGGCGCAGGTGTTGGCACCCATACCTTTTGGCAGCGGCTGCGCACGGTCGCCAGCAAGCGGCCGACCTTGTCACTCACCAGCAGGATGACCGACCTCGCCGGTGGCTCTTCGAGGGTTTTTAACAGCGCATTGGCGGCAGCAAGATTCATCGCCTCAGCTGGGTGGATCAACAACACCCGATAACCATTACGATGCGTTGACAGGGTCATTAAATCCGCAATCCCGCGAATCTGGTCAATCCTGATTTCGCGGCTCTTCTTTTTGTCTTTGCCATCCGCGTCAGTCGGCGGCTGGTCGGAGCCCTCCTCATCGACCATGGCCTCGGGCAATAATTCTCGAAAATCCGGGTGATTGCCCTTCGCAAACCAACCACAGGCGGGACACTGTCCACAGGCCATGCCCTGTTCCGGCACTTCACATAACAAGGATTGCGCCAGAGCACGGGCAAAGGCGACCTTGCCGACACCACTGCGCCCGTGGATCAACATGGCGTGTGGCAGCCGTTCGCCGCGGCCGATCAATTCGGCAAGGGGGTCGCGATGCCAGGGAAGAAGATCGATCATCACGCCAACAAGACGTTGAGGTGGGCGCTTAAATCGGCGCGAATCGTTTCGAGTGAACGTGCCGAATCGATTACCTTGATGCGCGCTGGAAATTGTTGCGCGCGCGCCAGGTAGGTTTCCCGCACGCGGGTGAAAAATTCGTTTTGCTCGCGCTCAAATTTATCGGGATTCGCCGTATTGTTGTCCAGCCGTTCACGCGCGACGACAATGGGTGCATCAAAAATGAAAGTCAGGTCTGGCTGGCGGTTTCCATGCACAAATTGCTCAAGCAGCGCGATGGTGCTGGTGTTTAACCCGCGGCCGCCACATTGGTAGGCGTAGGACGAATCGGTAAATCGATCACACACCACCCATGCGCCACGCGCCAGCGCCGGTTCAATATTGACCGTCAAGTTTTCGCGGCGCGAGGCAAACATTAACAGGGCCTCGGTCTCGCCGTGCATGGGTTGATTCAACACCAACTCACGAATGGCATCACCGATCGGCGTGCCGCCGGGTTCACGGGTGATCACCACCTCACATTGTTTTGCCCGCAAATATTCCGCCACAAAGTTGAGGTGTGACGATTTTCCCGCGCCATCAATGCCTTCGAATGTAATGAATTTTGCGCCCATACTTTATCTGCCCAACTGGTACTTGGCGACGGCGCGATTATGCTCCGTCAGAGTGCGTGAAAAATAGTGTGAGCCATCGCCTTTTTTGGTCGCTACAAAATACAGCTTGTCACTTTTTTCAGGCTTAACGGCGGCCAATAACGAGCCCCAGCCGGGCATGGCGATCGGCGTTGGTGGCAGACCGTCACGTGTGTAGGTGTTGTAGGGCGTATCAGTCGTTAAGTCACGCTTGCGAATATTGCCGTCAAACGCCAGACCCATTCCGTAGATAACTGTTGGGTCGGTCTGCAGGCGCATAGGAATGCGCAGCCGATTGATAAAAACCGCACCAATCAGCGGCCGCTCGTCAGCCCGGCCGGTTTCTTTTTCGATAATCGACGCCATGATGAGCGCTTCATACGCCGATCGATATGGCAGGCCCTGCTCGCGTTGGTCCCACGCTTCCACCAGTCGTTTTTGCATCTTTTGATAACTATTCTTCAAAATTTCCAAATCTGATATGCCGGCCGAAAAACGATAGGTGTCCGGAAAAAATAATCCTTCCGGGTGTTTTTCCGTCGCGCCAACCTGCCGCAATACCTCTTGATCGGAGCGGCCTTTTAAGGTTATTTTTAAGCCAGCATTTGCTTCCAACGATTCACGTATTTGACGGAAGGTAATGCCTTCGACAAAGGTAATATCCATCGTCACCACGTCACCATCGTTGAGCTTTTTTAGTAGTGCAAGCGGCGAAATCGGCGCGTCAAGTCGGTAGGTGCCGGCCTGGATACCTTTCGCCTGCCCCATAACCCTTCCGAGCAACCAAAATCCGGTCGGCTCTGATAACAATCCCGCACCTGCCAGCTTGTTGGCCAACGATTTCAGCGACGAACCTTTTTCAACCGTGAATTCAAACGGCGGGGGCGATGGTGCGGCTGCATTCGGCAACGGTAACGGATGATGGGCAAATTGCCACCCCCAGAACCCGCCAACTCCGATTACGACCAGCGCGGTCAGAAATGTAAAAACAAAAAAACGTTTCATTTCCTATTGGAATCGTTTCACAACAATGGTGCCGTTTGTCCCGCCAAATCCAAACGAATTGGACATTGCCACATCAATTTTCATATCACGTGCGGTGTTGGCACAGTAATCCAGATCACATGCCGGATCCTGATCAAAAATATTGATGGTTGGTGGTGAAATTTGATTTTGCACCGCGAGCGCCGTGAACACCGCCTCAACACCACCGGCTGCACCCAACAAATGACCGGTCATGGACTTGGTGGAATTTATCACCAGCTTGTCGGCATGGGCACCAAAGGCGGCACGCACCGCCAGGGTCTCATTGGCGTCCCCAAGCGGGGTCGAGGTGCCATGTGCATTTAAATACTGCACATCGGACAAATTAACCTTGGCGTTGCGAATCGCGGCCAACATGGCGCGCCGCGGGCCATCCATGTCCGGAGCGGTAATGTGTTTGGCGTCCGCGCTCATGCCCATTCCGAGCAGCTCGCCATAAATTTTTGCGCCGCGCGCCTTGGCATGCTCGAGCTCTTCAAGTATCAGAATACCGGCACCCTCACCCAACACAAAACCATCACGATCTCGGTCAAACGGCCGGCTGGCGGTTGCCGGTGAATCATTACGCTCCGACAATGCCTTGACCGAACAAAAACCGCCCATGCCTGCCATACAAATGGTGGCCTCGGCACCGCCGGCAATCATGACATCGGCGTCGCCATATTCGATCATGCGTCCGGCATCACCAATACAATGCGATGCCGTGGTACAGGCCGATACCATCGACACATTCGGTCCCTTGACGCCATATTGAATCGAGATCATGCCGGCGACCATATTGATAATTGAACCCGGTACAAAAAACGGCGACAAACGCCGCGGCCCCTTGGCAATCATCTCGCGAATATTGTCCTCAATCATCGGCAGTCCGCCAATACCCGAGCCGACATTAACGCCGATATGCTCGGCGTTTTGTTCGGTCACGATCAGGCCAGAATCATCGAGTGCCATTTTGGTGGCGGCCAGCCCAAAATGAATGAATGTGTCCATGCGCCGGACTTCTTTGGGCGACATCCAATCACCGGCATTAAAATTTTTGACTTCCCCGGCGATGCGGGTCGGTAACGTGCTGGCATCAAACCGGGTAATCGGCGCAATGCCACCCCGACCATTAATAATGTTATCCCAAGCTTCGGCGACGGTATTTCCGACCGGCGAAACAATACCCAAACCTGTAATGACGACGCGACGCTTGCTCATTTGAAAACCCTGGTTGATGATCGTGCTAAACGCAAAACAGGAATGACACGTGTGGCGAATCTAGTTTCGCATCACTTTCCGCAATGGAATCGATGCGTCCAACGTAAAAAAAGGCTGCCGATCACGGATGACCGGCAGCCTTCGATATGCGATGAAAAGATTACTTTTTAAGGTTTGCTGAAACAAAATCAATGGCTTGCTGCACATTGGTGATTTTTTCCGCCCCAGTTCACACCGCCCTCGGCGTTAGCCGTCTGGGCCGCCGGGTCGACCTTGATCGCCTTCATCTTCCCCATGTCGATCATCAACCCGCCGTCGCAGACGCCGTAGCCCTGCACGGAGTGACC
>JANPNU010000564.1:0-2490 GCA_031427615.1 Burkholderiales bacterium | reverse complement strand
GTGCCGGTACCGGCAGGAAATTTCCGCAAACTCAGCACCGACGGTAAACGTTTGTATTTTGTCAGTCAGGACGCGGCCGATCGCAAATTTGCCCTGCGCTCGGTGGCCATTGATGCGCCCAATCTGGCACCCTTGGTGGTGGACGCTTTTATGGAAGATATTCGCAGTTATGAACTCACGCTCGACCGTAAAAAGTTGATGGTGCGCAAACTAAACGACGTGTTTGTATTTGATGCCGGCAAATCACCGCCACCACCACCCGAGCAGGCAAAGTTTCAAGTCAATACCCGCGATTGGATGATTCAGCTCGACCCGCGCGAAGAGTGGAAACAAATGTTTGTTGATGTCTGGCGTATGCATCGTGATTTTTTCTATGACAAAAATATGCATGGTGCCGATTGGGCCACCGCGCGCGCGCGTTACCAGCCGTTACTTGAGCGCGTCACCGATCGCGCCGAGGTGAACGACGTGATCGCACAAATGACTTCCGAAGTGCGCGCCTTGCACAGCCAGGTTGGTGGGGCGGATTTACGCCGTGGTGCCGACACCATCGACATCGGTGGCCTGGGTGCGGATGCGACCAAGGTTGTGGACGGATTTCGCATCAGTCACCTTTATGGCGGTGACCCGGAGTTGATCGAGGAGCGCAGCCCGCTGGCGCGCGCCGAAGTGAATGTGCGTGTTGGTGACATCATCACCGCCATTAACGGTGTTGCCGCGCGTGATGTGGCATCGCTGGGTGAATTGTTGCGCAATCAAAACGACAAGCAGGTGCTGTTAAACGTGTTGACCACCGAAGGCAAACGTCGTGACGTGATTGTCACCCCGGTGGATGTGCGCCGCGAACGGCAATTGCGTTATTTGTCATGGGAGCGTGACAATCAAGCAACGGTTGATGCCGCCAGCCAGAATCGTTTTGGTTATGTGCATCTGCAGGCGATGGGCCCGGCCGATGTGGCGCGTTGGGCGCGGGAGTTTTACCCGGTGTTTATGCGTGACGGCTTGATTCTGGATTTACGTCATAACAACGGCGGCAGCATAGACTCGTGGATCATCGAGAAATTACAACGGCGTGCCTGGCATTTTTGGAAATCGCGTCGCACCGATCAAGCGTTTGCCAATCAGCAGCTCGCGTTTCGCGGCCATGTGGTGGCGTTGATTGATGCCAACACCTATTCCGATGGTGAAACTCTGGCGCAGGGATTAAAACGACTGGGCATAGCGCCGCTCATCGGCATGACCACCGCCGGTGCCGGCATATGGTTATCAGATCAAAATCGCCTGCGTGATAACGGCATCGCCCGCGCCGCGGAAAGTGGTTCGTTTGTCGATGACGGCAAGGAACGCGCCTGGATCACGGAAGGTATCGGCGTTAAACCAGATATTGAAGTCGATAACCTGCCGTTTGCGACCTATAACGGGGGGGACGCTCAATTGGCACGGGCGATCAAACTGTTGCAGGAAAAAATCGCCAAACAGCCGATCGCCGAACCGGTGCAGCCGTCGTTTCCAGACATGACGAAATAGCCAAAACATGATTGTGTCGACACTGGCTGAATTACCGGGTGTTGCCACCCGCGCCATCATCATCAATTGCAGCACAAGGCAGGTCAGCACACTCGCGTTGATGAGTGTGTTGCGGCACGCGAATATGCCGGTGCTGTTGATTGATTGCGCCTCCACGGACGGCAGTTGGGCGTGGTTTTCGACGCTTGCCAAACAATACTCATTTGATTTGTTGAAAATGCCGTTGCGGCCGCACGGAAAGACGCTCGACCGGATTTTTCGCGACAGTTGTGATGAAAGCTTATTGCTGGTGGATTCGGACCTGGAAATTTTGCAGGGCGACGTCATGTCGAAACTAGCCGATGCCATGACGGACAGCACGGCCTACGGTGCCGGTTTCTTGCATCAGGGCGGGGCCATGCCGGCAAACGCACAAATTAAAGCCAGTGGTGGTCGTTACATGGATCGTATGTGGATTCCATTCTGTCTATTGAAGGTGGCGTCGGTTAAGCGCGCGTTGGCCGCCGGTTCTACGTTTATGCATTCACGTGACTATTTGGAATTTCCGTGGCACGGTGGTTTATCACGCTTGATTTACGCACGCCATCGCCTGCCCGGCTTGCGGCGAATTTCTTTGGAGGTGTTTGCCAATCGCCGCGAACGCATCCATGGTGAGCGGGTGCCTTTTCGTGAATATGATACCGGCGCAAGGGTGCATCGGGCGCTGGTCGGGCAGGGGCAGCATTTGGCGCATTTGGGTGAGCCGTATTGGTCGCAGTCATTGCGCCACTATCATGGCGTGACCCGCGCGACCTTGACGCAGGACTTTCAAAACGCCACCGCGCCGGACGCCATTGCCGCCGAAGTGGCCGCCCGGCTGGCCAGCGAGTACCAGTTGGTGGTGGGCTGAACCGGCCGGATGCACCTGCCAACATGGCGATTCCCGAAGTTGTCGTCAAATCAGGCGGCCGCCCACGTTGAATT
>JANPNU010000563.1:0-3847 GCA_031427615.1 Burkholderiales bacterium | reverse complement strand
CAGACGCGGAGCTTGGCTTCACTGGAACCTGTCTCGATGTAGCCTCTTCTGGACAGCTAACGGTAACCGTGCGGGCGCCATCGGGGCGAGCCACATCTACGACGGCTGTTGTGACTGACTAGTAGTGGCTTTACTCTTTTGAAAGCTCAATTAAAAAGCCGCACAGTGTGCGGCTTTTTAATAGAGCGATTAAACCACCAACTTACGCCGACTTCCGACCGGCTCCACCGTGGCATTTGGGAACACCAGTAGCGCCACTAACAATGTTGTGTCAAGGCCAACAACTTTCACCATACCCAGCACTGCGGCAACATTTGCCGCCTCCAGTGTTGCCGACAACATCGCCAACTTTGCGGTGACAGTTGAGAGTCTTTGCTTTAATGCAAGAACGTCAGGCACATTGACGGTGACAGTCACAACGCCGAGCGGCCGGGTCTCACCCTTCCCGATTACGGTGACAGATTAAATGGGAGCTTCTGATAAATACCGTCATTCCCGCGAAGGCGGGAATCCAATTGTGTTGAAACTGGATCCCCGCCTTGATCGAAGTGTATCCCTGTGGGACGCGGGGACGCGCTGTGCGCGCTTGGATTCCCGCGCATGTTGGTCACTGCGCGGGAATGACGAGGGTTTTGAGAAGAGCACTAAATTTAAGACTCGTTATCAGGCAAGGCGTTTGCGGCACAATCATCCCGAACACCGCGCCCACACTGGAGTTTCAAATAAAAAACCGCGAACATGTCGCGGTTTTTTTTAGTCAATATGCCGGGACTATGCTTTGATCCGCTCCCCCGTGCCGGATATGGATTTGAGCTTGGGGCGAACCTGTGCCACATATTCCGGCACCCAGCGCTTCAGATCGCGCCGCACATCGGAATCATCCGGCAGCTTGTCCTGGTTCAGCCACGCGCCGAGCTTGCCAATAAAATCTGCGTTGACTTCACGTGCCTTGGCAACACGCAATTTGGGGTGCGGTGTGGCGCGGGTATGTTCGTCGTCTGTCAGCAGTTCTTCAAACAATTTTTCACCGGGACGCAGACCCGAGTAGATCACCTTGATTTCCTCGTCGGCCGAAGCCGACAGGCGGATCATGTCGTGGGCGAGATCAACAATGCGGATCGGCTCGCCCATGTCGAGCACAATCACTTCGCCACCCAGGCCCATGGCACCGGCCTGCAATACCAATTGTGCTGCCTCGGGGATCGACATGAAATAACGCACCATCTCCGGGTGGGTGACGGTGACCGGGCCACCGCGCGCAATCTGCTCCTCAAAGCGCGCAATCACACTGCCGGCGCTGCCAAGCACATTGCCAAAACGTACCATCTCAAATCGGGTGCCACCAGTTTGCTGCAAACCTTGGCAGACCATTTCCGATAACCGTTTGGTCGCGCCCATCACGTTGGTGGGGTTCACCGCCTTGTCGGTAGAAATGAGTACGAATTTTTTCACACCGTATTCGATGGCCGAACGCGCCAGCACCAAGGTACCCAACACATTGTTTTGAACGGCCTCCCACGCGTTTGATTCTTCCATCAACGGCACATGTTTGTACGCCGCGGCATGGAACACAATCGCCGGTGAATATTGATGCATGGCTTGATTGACACGCTTGGCGTTTTTAATATCACCAATCACACTCGCAATTGGCAAATTCTCAAACTCATCCCGCAACGATTGTTCGATTTTGTATTGCGCGTATTCGTTTTGCTCAAACAACACCAACATTGACGGCTGATAAGTGGCAATCTGACGACACAACTCCGAGCCAATCGAACCGCCGGCACCGGTGACCATGACCACTTTGTTGGTCAACAAATCATGCAGGCCTTCAACGTCGAGCGTAATGGGTTCACGCTTGACCAAGTCTTCGAATGACAGTCTACGAACTTTTGGTGTGGCTGGTTTGTTTGCGGCGTTGACGGTTGCCGTCAAATCGCTAAACTTCGGTGCGGTCAAAACCGTGACGCGGGCACGATTACACACTTCAATGATCTGCCGCCGCTTTTGATACGCCACCGACGGCATGGCGATAATGACGTGTTTGACCTTTAATGTCCTGGCAATGCGCGGCAGATCCTCAATCGCGCCCATGACCCGAATGCCGTGAATCAGCCGGTGGCGCTTATTGGGATCATCATCGAGTAAGCCCAATACGCGCCAATCGTGGCTACGCAATAACTCCTTGAGCAACCCAACCGCGGCATCACCCGCACCCAAAATGACAACAGGCGTACCCTGATCGTCGGCCTTGCCGTACAACGACCACTCTTTCCACGAACGGTAGGTGATGCGACTGCCGGCCATCAATACAATCAGCAATAACGCCTGAACGATAAAATGTGAGGCAGTCAGTGTGCCCAACCAACCGCCAACCCACAAGGTCAGGGCAACGGCAAACGACCCGGCACAAACGGTGGCAACAATGCGCTGCACATCAGGCAGGCTGGCATATCGCCAAAGCCCTTGATACATGCCAAAAATGGTGGCAACCAGCGCCTGCACGGGAATCGCGACCAGCAGAATCAGCCAAAGATCGCCGTTAATATGGGTGCCGGGGGGGCTACTCGCCAACAGGAATAACTCAATTGCCGCAGCCCACGAAATCGCGATCATGGTGACATCGTGAACAAAAGCCAATACGGCGCGCTCGTTAATGGTAAACGATGTCATTCCGCCTCGTAATCATCTCAAATTTCATTCTTTTTATTGCTGCTTTTATTTTTTTTCTTTGAAAAGCGCCGCTCCAAACCAATCAGGAGCAATGCGTATATTAACACCCATGCCCCTACATGGAAAGGTGGGAGCAGAGAAGTTGCCCCATCATTTGCGTCCGGTGAAATATTTGCCGACAACGCCGACAACGCCGACAGTCCATGCACCGCCGCAGCCAGCATAACCATCCCATAAACAACGGCGGTTTTGGTGTGGCTCCAGCCCCAAACACAAGATGAGTCGATGGTAATAATGCTGCCGGTGCGCCTCCCATACCCGCTCGCGACGAAGCAGACGCCTGGCCAGCGTCACCGTGGCATCGACAATAAAGGGTGAAAAAACCAGAACCGGGAGCCACCACGGCCAAATGCCGTTCAAAGCACCATAAAGCCCCAAAGCCGCCGCCAGAAAACCCAGCGGGATCGACCCAGCATCGCCCATAAAAACGCGCGCTTTGGGGAAATTAAAAAACAAAAAACCCAGGCAGGCACCGGAGATGGCGGCGCAGTATGTGGCCAATTCAAGTGCTGCGGCAGAAGGCATGCTGATATGTCCGGCTAGGGCAAGTCCGCCGAAACCAATCACACCCATCACGCCCGCCAGGCCATTCACGCCATCCATGAAGTTATAAAGATTGGTCATCCACATGACCGCAAGCACCAGAAAAACCATCCCCAGCGGATGCGCAATCCATGTCTGCACTGAGCCCATCGGATTGCCGGTGTGATGAAAAATTTCGGCGAAAAAAACAACCAGCAACGCCGCCGCCGCCAAGTGGGCACAAAGGCGAAATCGCGGTGACAGGCTTTTTCGGTCATCCCACGCTGACAGCACCGCCAGCACGGTCGCAAGCGCCATCACCACATTCAAGGCCGTCCATTGGGGGCGGACAACCATGGCGCACACTGCCAGCAGAAATATGGCGGCAAACATGGCCATGCCCCCGATGCATGGCACAGGCGTCACATGCATGGCATTGGGCTTGTCCGTGGTATCCATGAATTGCCCGACGCCTGGAAATTTCAACAGGGCAACAATGCCAATTATGGTGATCGCGCCAGCCAAGGCAAAGGCAAGAATCAGTTCCACGTTAATCTGGGCACTTCTATAAATTCAAAATTACCGTCGTTCC
>JANPNU010000562.1:0-2586 GCA_031427615.1 Burkholderiales bacterium | reverse complement strand
AAAGAAATTGATTCTGGAAACCTTTCGCCAAACTCCTGATATTTTGGAGAATATGGGATGGCAGGATCGAATGTCCAACCCGTTTTCAACACTCGTCACGCCGGATATGGCGGTCGAGCTAGAGCAAATTCTGCGTTCAAGCTCTCGCGAACGGGCGGATCAATATTTGGTCAGCAGTGTCATAAAAGCGCTCTACTACGGCGCGGCGATATCGAACTCCGGCGCACTCCTGATCGACGTGGCACGTGATGACTCATGGTGGTCTGGCACCCGCAGGTATGCCCTGCTCGCCTATCTGAGCAAATACGCCGATGGCCCGGCACCTGCACTTGCGTTTCTAAGCGAAGTTCAGAGTGGGAAAATTGGCGACGACGAAGATGAATTGCTGGGTGTTTTACTTAAACATCTCTACCCGGCATTCATTAATCCTTCGGAAGTGGTTCGGCATCTTCACGCACCGAAGCGCGAGAGTTTGATTGGCGATTACGCGATGTTTTGGCGTACCGAGCTGGTCAGCCTCACCGGCGAAGGCCAATTGGCTGAATTGCTTGATGCGTTTGCGACGATAGACAAATCTATCCGCAATCATCGCCTTTACGAATATTGGAAACCAGCGAGCGCGCTATTGGCGCGTGGAATAGAGACGTTGGGAGACAAAACTCTGGATGACAGATTGTTCAATTGGCTGGGCATCTGTTTGGTTGATCGCGACCAATCCAGAATGGAGAGAGCAGATCAGGGTCGGCTTCAAGTATGGTTCGCTGGCAGGCCTGAAAGGTTCAAAGGTGTATGGGCATTCGCAATGAATCAGGATTTCGAAGACCCAAGACAATACATATGGAATGTGACCAAGCGATTTCACGGCACGCCACAGCCTCAGGGTATGGGTGCATGGTGGCTACATCAAGCAAAGCAAGAGAATGATGATGTACGTGCAAAAGAGTATTTCGATCAAGCGGCTTCGTTCGTGCTTTCAGATGCTGTTCGCGAAACAGCCGTTGCCGGCATTTCTCTTGAAGACCTGGAGATTTCAGCAACGAATCGGGAGAGCTTCAAAGGCGTTCTCCCAAACTGGCTCAATTCCGATCTCTCACAGAATGCATGGCGAAGGGACGACAAACGAAGAGAGCGGGAAGAAGCGGAGGACAGTCAAACTCGCGCCGGGGAATTTCGCACTTTGCAGTTGGCGCTGCGCGCAAATACGGCACCTCCTCATACTCTGGATGCCTTGGCAGGTGCTTACCTTGGGCACCTCTATCAAGCAAGTGGCGACACGCCGCGGGAACGCTTGGGAAATTTCTTGAATAACGACTCTGAACTGATCGACACGTCACTCAGCGCCCTCAGGAACACCTTGCACCGTGATGACTTGCCATCAGTTCAAAAAATCATTCAATCCCGCAATACTGGCAAGAGATTTTTTCTCTGCCTGCCATTGCTTGTCGGCATTGAGTTGATCTACGAAAACGAGCCGGCGAGCTTTAACGATTTGTCAGATGACCTGTTGCTCCAGGCGTTGGTAAGTCAATACGCCTACAGCACAAACAACGAGTCTGGCTGGTTCGAGCATTTAGTCGTGCTTCGGCCCGATTTGGTTGCACAAGCTTGCGTCCTCTATGTGCAAGACTGTCTCAAAGCACGCCGGCAACAGGCTCATGGCACATACGAGTTGGCCTATAGCGACGCATATGCGAACGTCGCAAAAATTGCCGTTCCCTTGCTTTTGAAACAATTCCCCCACCGCGCAAATATAGGGCAACTTCCGGTACTTGAATGCTTGCTCAAAGCCGGCCTTCGCCATTTGCCCGCCGCTACTCTTGAACCACTGATATCAGCAAAACTTTCTCTTCGCCCCCAAAGTCTTGATGTCGGACAACGCACCTGCTGGTTGACCGCGGGTTTCATTCTGCAACCGGTCAGGTATGAGTCGATGACTCGCGCTTATGTTGCCGGAAATGAAGTTCGCGTGGGACATTTCGGAAGTTTTTTCCATGACGAACATGAAATATCTGAGAAATGGCGTGAGAGCCATAAGTTTCCTGAATCGGGTCTGGCATTGCTAATTGAACTTCTTGGGCCGGGTACAACACCTGATCGACCAACTGGAGCGTATGTGGTAACTGCCGGCATGCGCCGGGCAGAACTAGTGCGTGGTTTTGTCGGCCAGCTTGCTGCTGCCGCCACATCTCAAGCAGCAGCAGCGTTACTGAACCTTGAGAAATCGCCTGCGCTTATTAAGTGGTCCAGCAACTTTCGTTTCGCGAGATTGGCGCAGCAGGTCATTCTGCGCGATACCGGTTTTCGTCATCCAGATTTTCATCTGGTCGCCCAGACACTCCGCGCAGGCAAGCCGGCCAACTCTGCTGATGTGGCCGCAATCGTCAATGAGGTATTGCGCGAGTTGGCGAAAGAAATTCACGGGAGTGACCTGAATGTCGTTAAGCAGTTTTGGAATGTCGATGCGTACGGTCGTCCAGACGCGCCGCGACCGGAGGAAAGTTGCCGCGACGCTTTGGCGCTACTGTTGCGCGAGCGGCTGAGCCGGTACTCGATTCAGTGTGTGGCGGAAGCCCGGCATGGCGACGG
>JANPNU010000561.1:0-3645 GCA_031427615.1 Burkholderiales bacterium | reverse complement strand
TCATCATGTGTGGGGCCAACAATATGCGGGAAACGCGCCTTGAGCGCATCAATGACTTTTTGTGTGTCATCGACCGACAGGGTGGTCTGGCTGACATAGGTGAGTTTTTCGGCGTGGGCAATATTGAGGTTAGCGACATCTTCGACCGACTCAACCAAATACATGCCCGTCTCTGACTGGCCAAGGGTTCCTTCCACTTCGGGGTGACCCTCGTGGCCAATCATGACAATTTCGTACCCTTCGTTGCGCTTTTTCAGCACCTCGATGTGAACTTTTTTGACCAGGGGACAAGTGGCGTCGAAGACATGAAAGCCGCGCTGTTGTGCCTCCAGCCGAATGGCCTTAGACACACCGTGCGCACTGAATACCAGCGTCGCACCCGGCGGTACGTCGGCAAGGTCTTCAATAAACACCGCACCTTTGGTGCGCAGGTCATCCACCACATATTTGTTATGGACAATTTCATGGCGCACGTAAATCGGTGCGCCGTGCAGCTTTAGCGCCCGCTCAACAATCTCGATGGCGCGATCCACACCCGCGCAGAATCCGCGCGGGTTGGCCAACAGGATGTCCATCTCACCAATTTCAGTTGTGTCGTTCATTTTTGAAAACTCATTGTAGGGCGCGTATTTTCAGGCATTTATGCCCGAAAATCCGCACCAATATTGCACTTTACCTAAAGGGAACTTGTCTAAAAACCCCTGTCATTCCCGCGTCCCACAGGGATACACTTCGATAAAGGCGGGAATCCAAGCTCGGTAATACCCTGATATCTATAGAAAAATTGGACCCCTGCCTACGCAGGGGAGGGAGTTTTATGGGTTTTTAGAAGTTGCCTAAATGACAACCCGCTCGTGAATGTATGCGCCCGCGTGTTGGCCACTGGCTCATGCAAAGATAATACCCGCTCATGATTGTGTCTGGTCATTCGCCTGCGGCGAGCGAAACGCATCCCAAATCAACAAAGCCGCGCCAACACAAATGGCCGAATCAGCAACATTAAACGCCGGCCAATAATAACCCGCGGCGTGCAGCTGAATAAAGTCGATGACGTGACCATGCACAACCCGATCAAACAAATTGCCGAGTGCACCGCCGATAACCAGCACCAGCGCCGTGGCGAGCAATCGATTGTGATGATTGCTGCGCAACATCCACAGCAACACGCCAGTAATCACCAACGTCAGCACAATAAAAAATCCGCGCTGCCAGCCGCCGGCGTTGGCCAGAAAGCTGAACGCCGCGCCGGGGTTATAGACCAACACCCAATTAAAAAACGGCGTCACATAACGGCTTTCGCCATATTGAAAGGTGCTGTCGAAATAATATTTGGTCGATAAATCGAATACGACCACCACCACGCTGACCCATAGCCAGCGCAGCCAGCCCCATTGGTTTGATGCCCCGCTCATGCGTGGCAACCCAAAATAACGCGGTCATCCCGAGTGCAGCCGAGGGATCTCATCCTGACAAACATCGATGACGATTGACGAGGATGGGATTCCTCGCAAAAGCGGCTCGGAATGACAACTGTTTGGCGTGTCGTGTTATGCATATTTTCGTGTTTCACCGGAGCCATCGAGATTGGAGACACAACGTCCACAAATGGTCGGGTGTTGGGCATGAGACCCGATGTCGTCGCAATAGTGCCAGCAACGTTCGCATTTTTGTTTGCCACTTGCAGCAACCATGATTTTTCGATCCACAACATTGTCAACAATTTCCACCTTGGCGACCGAGGTTATCATCACAAAACGCAACTCGTCTTGCAAGGATGCCAATACATCGGCTTCGTCTTTTGGCACACGCAGCAACACGTCCGCCTGCAAAGACGAACCAACGCGTCCAGCGGTGCGCTCATCTTCAATACACTTGAGTACGTCTGATCGCAGCGCACGCAACAGTGTCCAGCGGGTCGTCAGGGTTTCAGCATTTTTCACCGGTGGCACTGCGTAAAACCCCTGCAAAAACACCGATTCATGTTTGTTCGCATTCAGAACTTCCCAGATTTCTTCCGCCGTAAACGACAGCACCGGCGCGATCAGTTTGGTCAGTGTCTGCAAGATGTGATGCAACGCCGTTTGTGCCGAACGACGTGCATGACCATTGGTCGCGGTTGTGTACAAACGATCCTTGATCACATCCAAATAAAACCCGCCCAATTCCGCCGAACAAAACGTCTGGATGTCTTGGAATGCCGCTTGGAAGGCATAGTCATTAAATTGGTTGCGTACCGACTGCTGCAGTTTGGCGGTCAACGCCAGCACGTAACAATCCAGCTCAACCATGTCGTCAACGGCTACCGCGTGTTTTGCGAAATCAAAGTCAGAGGTGTTCGCCAGCAGAAATCGCAAGGTATTGCGAATCCGCCGATAACTTTCGACGACACGTTTTAATATTTCATCGGAAATCGACAACTCACCAGAATAGTCGGTACTACCCACCCAGAGGCGCAAAATCTCCGCGCCGAGTGTGTCTGATATTTTTTGTGGCGCCACCACATTACCCAGTGACTTGGACATTTTTTTGCCCTGCCCGTCCACCGCAAATCCATGTGTCAGCAAATTCTTATACGGCGCACGACCGTTAACGGCGCAGCTTACCAACAGCGATGAATGGAACCAACCGCGATGCTGGTCTGAGCCTTCAAGATAGAGATCGGCCTGCGCCGGTTTACCGTCGGCATCTGTCGCTTGCAGCGACGGCATGGTCGCCATGACAGTATTGAAGGTCGAGCCAGAGTCAAACCAGACATCCAGAGTGTCGCCGGATTTTTCGTAGTTGGCGGCATCTGCTCCCAACATTTCCTCAACTGATATTTTTTGCCAAACTTCAATGCCTTCTTTTTCTACCATGGTGGCGACTTGCCCAAGCAACTCAAGTGTGCGTGGATGCAATTCGCCAGTCTCACGATGCAGGAAAAAAGGAATAGGTGCGCCCCATTTACGTTGGCGTGAGATACACCAGTCCGGCCGATTGGCAATCATGCCGTGTAAGCGTGCCTTGCCCCAATCGGGATAAAAATACGTCGCCTCAATCGCCGCCAGCGCCAATTGCCGCAGCGTTTGTTTGTCGCCATTGCCGATGCGATCCATGCCAACAAACCACTGCGAGGTGGCGCGAAATACCGTGGGTGTTTTGTGCCTCCAACAGTGCGGATACGAGTGTTTGAAATTGGTCGTATGAAAAAGCGCACCGGCCGCTTCAATGGTTTTCACAATTTCCGGCTGGGCTTTCCAAATGTTGATGCCACCGAACAGCGGTAATGTCGACGCATATTGACCGTTGCCCATCACCGGATTGAGAATTTCTTCGTTGGTCATGCCATATTTTTTGCAGGTTGCAAAATCATCCACCCCATACGCGGGTGATGAATGCACGATGCCGGTACCGGTGTCGAGCGTAACGTAATCAGCCAAATAAACCGGCGACGGGCGATCGTAAAACGGATGGGTAAATACCATGCGCTCCAGCGCCTGCCCCTGAGTGGTGGCCAATACTTTGCCGTCGAGTCCATAAGTCTTTAGACACTCATCGACCCGAGATGCCGCCAAAATCAGACATCCACGCGTGGTTTCGACCAATGCGTAATGCAACTCCGGATGAAAATTCAGCGCCTGATTCGCCGGGATCGTCCACGGCGTG
>JANPNU010000560.1:0-6430 GCA_031427615.1 Burkholderiales bacterium | reverse complement strand
GTCGTCGATCCACTTGATGCCGGTGCCGACAATCACTTTGTCCGGAACCCGTTTGCAAAAAATGGCGACCCCGGCGTAACCCTTCTTTTCGGCAGGGTGGTAAAACTTGTGCATGGATTTCCAGGCGAGCACTTCAGCGGGGACGTCGCTTTCCAGCGCTTTGAGCTCCTGCAGACAAACCACATCCGGCTTTTGCTGCTTTAACCAGGCAATCAGGCCTTTGGACGTGGCGGAGCGGAGTCCGTTCACGTTAACGGAGATGACGCGCATGCGGCAAACCTCTAAAATAGCTTCAACCCTGAATTATGCGGGATTCCGCCGTCCTCTTCACTCATTCCTCCATGTCAAATCCTGATTTCCGCACTGAATTCGTCGAATTTGCGATCCAACAACAGGCGCTGCGTTTTGGTGCGTTTCAAACCAAGGCGGGTCGGCTGTCGCCGTATTTTTTTAACTCCGGCCTGTTTAACGACGGTCAGTCGATGGCCACCCTGTCGGTGTTTTATGCCAAGGCGGCACTGGCGTCGGGCATCGAATTTGATATGATTTTTGGCCCGGCCTACAAAGGCATTACGCTGGCCACCGGCATGGCGATCAAACTCGCCGAAATGGGACACAACGTGCCGTTTTGTTTTAACCGCAAAGAAGCCAAGGATCACGGCGAAGGCGGGTTAATGGTTGGCGCCCCGTTGGCCGGACGGGTATTGATTGTGGACGATGTGATTTCTGCGGGCACGTCGGTGCGGGAATCGATCACACATATCCTGGCGGCCGGCGCGACCCCGGCCGGTGTGCTGATTTCCTTGGATCGACAGGAGCGGGGTGTCGGCGCACTTTCGGCCGCACAAGAGGTCAGCCAACAACATGGAATTGCCGTTATTGCCGTGGCCACACTGGATGACATTGTTGCCTATTTGTCGGCGCGCCACTCTACAAATGCCCCTGAAACCGATAAACTGGCGAAAATCGCGGCGTATCGCAAGCAGTACGGCGCCCAACCCTCCTGACCAGACTCCATGACCCAGCGCATATTGATGTCCCTATTTGTCTTTGGCACATTTGTCGTGTTGGCTGCGCACGGCCACGCCACGGCACAATCAACGCTGTTTAAGTGTCAGGATGACAAAGGCATCACCCACTACGGTGAAACGATGCCCGCCGCTTGCGCAAAAAAAGAGGTCACGGAGCTCAGCAAACAGGGCCGCACGTTACGCAAGCTCGATGCACCATTGACACTTGAACAGCAAAAAGCCCGCGACGAGGTCAATGCCAAAAAAGCCCTGGACGACCAAAGAGTGAATGATCAGCGGCAAAAAGATTTGGCCTTATTGGGTACCTTTGGCGCCGAACGCGAAATCGACGCGGTTCGCGACAAGGATTTTGCACAAATTGCCCAGCGCCGCAAATTTCTCGAAGCACGATTGGTTGATATTGACGCCCGCCTGGCAAAAGTAAATAACCAAATGGAGTTTTACGTTGCCGGCAAAAGCAAGACGGCAAAAACCAAGGACGGCAAAGAAAGCGTGCGTGAAATTCCACCGCATTTGCAGGCCGATCATGATCGTGCCAAGTCCGATCAGGCCAATGTGACTGCGGAAATCACGCGGCTGGATGCGGATAAGGCGGCGATCACGGCACGTTTTGACGCTGAAAAAGACCGGTTTCGTCGGCTCAAGGGCGGCATGCGCCCCGGTACCGTGCTCGACGACAAGGGCAATGTGTTGATTGAGGCGCCGATTCCGCGACTGGTGGCTACCCCCGCGCCGCCAAGATAAATTGCCATGCAAGTGCCGGTTTGCGGCGTCAGGTGTGAGCGTGGGCAGATATATCCTGCCCACCCAGATCTCAAACCTGTCATTCCGAACGTGTGAGGAATCTCATCCGGTGATGTTGGGTGATATTTGCCACGACGTGGTGAAACAGGGGGTGGGCAGGTTTTATCTGCCCACGGATTGATGATGGTTCGTGGACACGGCGAAAAGCGCCTTTGCCCACCCAAATCTCTAAGATAAATTGCCATGCAAATGCCGGTTTGCGGCGTCAAGTGTGAGCGTGGGCAGATGAATCTTGCCCACACTACAAATCTCAGACCTGTCATTGCGAACGCGTGAGGAATCTCATCCGGTGATGTTGGGTGATATTTTCCACGGCGTGGTGCAATGGAAACATCATCAACGGCTTGGGCCGATGAACCCACCCCACCCTGCCACGTTATCCGAGCAATTTTTGCTGCAAAATTTTGTTGACCTGCGCCGGGTTCGCTTTACCTTGCGAGGCTTTCATCACCTGACCGATCAGCGATTGCAAGGCTTTTTCTTTGCCGGATTTGAATTCGGCGACGGATTTTTGGTTGGCAGCCAACACATCATCAACGATTTTTTCGATGGCACCAACGTCGGAGACTTGTTTGAGATCCAATTCGGTGATCAGATTGGCAATGGCTGTTGCGCTGACAATCACGCGGCCAGACAATTTAGCCCCGAGCAATCGATCCAAGAGTTGATCGACACCTTTGGCTGTGATGGTGCCTTCCTGAAGGTTGGTAAGAACGAGGGCAAATTCAGGTGCGGTGAGTCCGAGCGCCGCGATGCCGACCGACTTGGCATTTAACCGACGCGCGATGTCGCCATTGATCCAATTCGCGGCGAGCTTTGGGTTCACACTATTTTGCACAGTTGTTTCAAAAAAAAGTGCGGTGTCCAAATCGCCCGTAAGCAATCGGGCGTCGTAATCGCTGATTCCAAACGACGCAGCAAAACGCTCACACATCGCGGTGGGCAACTCCGGCATCGTTGCCCTAATCGTCTCAATTTGCTCCCGCGAAATCAACAACGGCAACAAATCCGGATCCGGAAAATAACGGTAGTCCATCGCGTCTTCCTTCGAACGCATGGCGCGGGTTTCGTCGCGGTCCGAATCATACAAACGCGTTTGTTGCATAATCTTGCCGCCGTCTTCAATCAGCTCAATCTGGCGCTGCACTTCATAGTTGATGGCGCGCTCCATAAACCGAAATGAATTCAGATTTTTGATTTCACAACGTGTCCCGAGTGGTTCGCCAACACGCCGCACCGACACATTGGCGTCGCAACGAAACGAGCCTTCCTGCATATTGCCGTCACAAATGCCGATCCACGTCACGATGCCGTGCAGAGCCTTGGCATACGCCACCGCCTCGGCCGCCGAGTTCATTTCCGGTTCGGTCACCACTTCGAGTAGCGGCGTGCCGGCGCGATTCAAATCAATGCCGGACATACCGGGTGTGTCGAGCCCTTCATGCAGCGACTTGCCGGCGTCTTCTTCGAGGTGCGCACGGGTGAGCTGGATAATTTTCTCCACACCATCGACGTTGATGGCAACCGAACCGCCCGTGACCACCGGCAGCTCAAATTGCGAAATCTGATACCCCTTTGGCAGATCCGGATAGAAGTAATTTTTGCGCGCAAATACTGATCGACGCGCGATGTTCTTGCTGTCTCCATCGTTAACCGCAAGGCCGAACTTGATCGCACATTCCACCGCCGCACCGTTCATCACCGGTAACGTGCCCGGCAAGGCCATATCAACCACACTCGCCTGGGTATTGGGCGCGGCACCAAAGGCCGTCGATGCGCCGCTAAAAATTTTTGAGACCGTCGACAATTGAACATGGGCCTCAATGCCGATGACGACTTGCCAGCTCATAGTGCGCAACCCGGCGTGTGTAAATGCCAATCGGTCAGCTGTTGGTATTGATGCGCTACCGACAACATCTCAGCCTCGGCAAAATAATTGCCAATAATTTGTAAGCCCACCGGCAAATTGAGCGAATCAAAGCCACACGGCACCGACATGCCGGGTAGTCCCGCCAATGACACGCCCAGCGTAAAAATGTCTTGCAAATACATCGCCACCGGATGGTTGGATTTTTCGCCGATCTTCCACGCCGTGGTCGGCGCCACCGGGCCCATGATCAGGTCGCATTGTTTCAGCGCATCCTGAAAATCCTGCGCAATCAAACGTCGCACCCGTTGCGCCTGCAAATAGTAGGCATCGTAATAACCGTGTGACAGCACGTAGGTGCCGGTCAAAATGCGCCGCTGCACCTCGCGGCCAAAACCTTCGGCGCGGCTTTTGGCAATCATGTCGTTCAAGTCTTGGTATTCGCTGGCGCGATGGCCATAACGCACGCCGTCAAACCGCGACAAATTGGACGATGCCTCGGCCGGGGCAATCACGTAATAGGCCGGAATGGCCAGCTGGGTGCGTGGCAGCGAAATATCAACAACGGTCGCGCCGTGTTGCTTGAAAACTTCGACCGCCTCGACCACCCGCGCAGCCACGTCTTTGGTCAAGCCGGCGGCAAAAAACTCCGCAGGTAGGCCAATGCGCAATCCAGTAAACACCTTATCCTGCGGGCGTTTTGCGGCATTTTTGGTCTGAAAGGCGCTCAGAATGGACTGTTTTGTTTCCGGGCTGTCGAGCGAAGTGGAGTCCCGCGTGTCATATCCGGCCATGGTATCGAGCAAATACGCACAATCTTCGGCACTTCTGGCCATCGGCCCGGCCTGGTCGAGCGAAGAGGCAAACGCCACCATGCCGTAACGTGACACCCGCCCATAGGTCGGTTTGATGGCGGTAATGCCGCACATGGCAGCGGGCTGCCGCAACGAGCCGCCGGTATCAGTGCCGGTGCTGGCTGGGACCAAACCGGCCGCGACGACGGCGGCCGAACCACCAGACGAGCCACCCGGAATACGCCCGCTGTCCCAAGGATTACGCACGGCACCAAAGGCGGAGTTTTCGTTGGATGAACCCATGGCGAATTCGTCGCAATTAAGCTTGCCGACACATACCATGCCGGCGGTGCGCATTTTCTCGACCACAGCGGCGTCAAAGGGCGAAACATAGTTGGCGAGCATTTTTGAGCCGGCCGTGGTGCGCCAGCCGCGTGTGACAAAAATATCCTTGTGGGCAACCGGAATACCGAGCAGGGGCGACGGGTCGCCGGCGGCGATGCGGGCGTCTGCGGCGCGTGCCTCGGCAAGCGTCAGGTCGGCATCAATATGCAAAAACGCATTCAGCGAGACCTGTTCGGCTATGCGTTGCAGAGTCTGCTCGGCCAGAGCAGTGGCCGACACTTGCCGGGATTGAAGTTGTTTGGAAAGCGCGGCAAGGCTGCGCGCGGGCGGGTCAGGAGCACTCATAAACGCCGGTCACGCAATGACTTTGGGCACCAAAAACAGCCCGTTTTCAGTCTGTGGCGCATTGGCAAAACTCGCTTCACGCAGGTTTTCGGCTGTGACCGCATCGGCTCGCAGTGGCAACGCCATTTCGCCGATGACCGACAGGGGGTGACTGAGCGGCACAATTTTGCTGGTATCAATGGCTTGCAGCTGGTCGATCAGCGACAGGATGGCACCCATTTCGTCGCCAAGCCCCGACAAATGTTCGGCCGGCAAATCGATACGGGCGAGGTTGGCGATGCGCAGAAGGGTGACAGGATCAAACGACATGGTGATGATGACGGCCGCAAGCGGCGACAAAGGACGGTGAAAAAAATTGGACGAATCGTGGGGTCAAAAAATGGGCCACAAAGGATTGCTGCAAAATTGCCAGATTTCATAGGCAAACGCGGCGTTTTTCATAGGGGCTGAGTTATCATAGCGTATTCGTGTCAAAAAAACCGTTTCGGATGGGTTGCCTCGTGTTGACGCGAGGTTTGCAGGCAACGCTCCAATGTAAATGTTTTTTGCACAACACCCGCAGAAAGGCATCATGTTTTTTTCCAAGTATTTTTCCAGCGATCTGGCCATTGATCTGGGTACCGCCAACACACTTATTTATTTGCGCGGCAAGGGTATTGTTCTTAACGAGCCATCGGTCGTCGCGATCCGTCAGGACGCCGGACCCAACAGCAAAAAAACCATTCAAGCCGTAGGCACCGCCGCCAAAATGATGTTGGGCCGCACGCCGGGCAACATCACCGCCATCCGGCCGATGAAAGACGGCGTGATTGCCGACTTTCACACCACCGAGCACATGCTCAAGTTTTTTATCAAAAAAGTACACGATGCCCAATGGTATCGACCAAGCCCGCGCATTGTCATTTGTGTGCCTTGTGGTTCCACCCAGGTTGAACGTCGCGCCATTCGTGAATCGGCCGTGGCCGCCGGTGCGTCGCAGGTATTTTTGATTGAAGAGCCGATGGCCGCTGCCATCGGTGCCGGTTTGCCGATTGCCGAGCCAACCGGTTCGATGGTGGTCGATATCGGCGGCGGCACCACTGAGGTCGGCGTGAAATTGAGGTTTATCAAGCCGATATCGCCGCACCCGATGCCGCAGCCAAGCCATTGGATAAACGGGTGGCAATGACGTTTTTCTATCGGGGCGTCTTCCCTGCGTTGGAGCTGGCATCCAATTCCAACATTGGCCTGAGGATGCGGCTTTC
>JANPNU010000559.1:0-3445 GCA_031427615.1 Burkholderiales bacterium | reverse complement strand
CGGATATGGCCGGGCATCAGGCTGGTTCCGGCCAGCCGCTGCCGGCCCCGGCATTGGTCTGCACACATAGCGTGTGGCCATCGGTGACCAAACTCGCCACCGCCTCCGGCTGCAATGCCACGCGCCGTTCACCGTCTTTGATTTCTTTGGGAATGCCGATAATCATTTAGCGACCTGCATACTCACCAGGCATCATCATGATCAGTCGATCGCTTTCGCGCAATCACCAATCAACGTCGGGCCTTTGTAAATGAAGCCGGTATAAATTTGCACCAACGAGGCACCCGCATTCACCTTAAGTTTGGCATCATTGGCCGACAAAATGCCGCCGACACCAATCACCGGAATGTTGCCCTTGAGTGCTTTCACCAATTGGCGCAATACTTCTGTTGACGGTGAAAATAGCGGCCGACCGGATAACCCGCCCATTTCTGCCGTATGACGATGGCCCATGATGGCATCACGCGAGATGGTGGTGTTGGTTGCCACCGCGCCTTCAAAGCCGTATTGCAACAGCAGCGCGGCGATGTCTTTGATTGCGGTGAGGTCGAGGTCGGGTGCAATCTTCAATAGCAGCGGCACGGTTTTTTTATGTTTTTTGGCCAGTTTGGTTTGTTCGTCTTTTAAGGTCGATAACAATTTTTCCAGCGCGGCAGTCGCCTGCAAATCACGCAGACCCTTGGAGTTGGGCGAAGAAATATTCACTGTCACATAACTCGCATGTGGATAAACACCACGCAAACACGTGACGTAATCATCCGCCGCGTTTTCATTCGGGGTATCAAAATTTTTGCCGATGTTGAGGCCAAGCACCCCCCGGTATTTCGCGCGCTGCACGTTCACCAAAAATTGTTCCAGTCCGCCGTTGTTAAACCCCAATCGGTTGATCAGCGCCTCGTGCTCGGTCAGGCGATACATGCGCGGCTTCGGATTGCCCGGTTGTGGTTTTGGCGTCACGGTGCCGACCTCGATAAAGCCGAACCCGATCGCAGCCAGTGCGTCGATGTACTCCCCATTTTTGTCCAGCCCCGCCGCCAGGCCGACCGCGTTATCAAATGAAAGTCCAAACAGGGAGCGCGGTTTCAGCACTTTTTGGCCGAAAAGACTTGCCAGGTGGACACTTTCTAATTTTTTAAGACTGCCGAGTGCCAGATCGTGGGCAACCTCGGGATCGAGCTTGAATAACGCGTGACGGGCCAGCGGATAAAGGCGCGCGGAAAAAAACGAGGCGGGGAATTTGGACAATGACACGGGCGGCTTCTGGGGTGGATGCTGGGGGCTTTGGGGTGGAATGGCTGCAATGCCTGACAATTTTAGCGTACTGCCGTGGCACTAATTCGCAAAACGCCGCGGGTAGTTGCATCGAGCCTGTATTGAGAGTAAAAAGGACGGGTCGATTGATGTGTGTCTGGCAGCGCACCGCCAGTGTATTGGAGCCGCATGAATACGGGTCGGGCATTGCGTCTTTCCATGCTGTTGTTTGTGATGGCGGTCCACAACGTGTGTACCGCCCAGACAGGTGTTGATTTGGTTGGCGATGGCAGGAGTGAAATCGCCATGCGCTCGGCCACAGGCCAATTGCTGAGCGGACGCCTCGTCAATAGTCAGTTTCAGTTTTCGCTCAAAGCCGATCCCGGTGTCAATTTCCGGGTACTGGGCGTTGCGGATTTCGACGGCGATGGTAAATCCGACTTGGCGTACCAAGATAAATCACAGGGTGACACTGGCGAAGTGCGCATCTGGCCTGACTTTGTCATAGCGAATAGTCTGCTCCTGCGAACCGTCAAACGCACCTGGGACGTACAGGCGGTGGGGGATCTTGATGGCGATGGTTATGCAGATTTTGTCTGGCGTTATCTGGGGTTTACGCCGGATCGCCCGGACGACACCGGCGTTTCCTACATTTGGTTTACCAATGGTCGGAGTGTGACGCAAGTCAGAAAACGCGGCGGCGCACCGCTGAATTGGAAACTAGTCGGTGCGCTGGATTTCAACGGCGATGGCGCCGACGACATGGTGTATGTCAGCCCCGACCACCAGGTCAGATTGTTGATGGCCACGCCGGATCGCACCTGCGCCAACGTTTCAGGTGGCACCATTCCGCCAGGTTTCAGCGTCGTGAAGCTCGGCGATTTCACCGGCAGCCGCTTGGGCGAAATTGTCATTCGCAATGCGGAAACGGGACAAGTCGGGATGATGCAAATTGATACCACAGGCTTAACCCTGCCCGCACCGACCGCCAACCCGGATGACCCCAACGCACCGTGTACGCCGAGCACGCTCTCGGCAACGGTGACTCTTTATATTTTCGCCAATGCGCCACCCGGGTGGCAATTCTATGCGGCCGGTGACCTCAATGGCGACGGCAAGACCGATATTGTCTGGCTCCGCCCCGACGGCTCACTGACGGTCTGGTTGATGAACGGCATCGTCAGTGTACCGGCGACCGCACCTCCTCCTGATGGTTCAGTCCTCTTTTGGCCGATGAATAAGTTTCACATGGCGCCGATCATTGCGGCGATTCTCGTCAACGCCGGCAATGCACCGGGCGGGTTGGCTGTATTTGATATGGTTTCCCAAAAATTGCCCGCTTACAGATTGGTTGTGGGGATTTTGCGCGATGCGCTCGGGGGCATTGGCACGGTAACGTCGACTCCTGTCGGGATCAATTGCGGCAGCAATTGTAGTGCCACCTATGTCAGCGGGACCACAGTGGTGTTGACCGCAACACCCGCAACCGGATCGAGGTTTACAGGTTGGGGCGGCGCGTGCCTCGGTATTGGCGTGTGCACGGTGTTTGTGAACCCGTCGTTCACCGACCCGTCACTGCCGACGCCGGCACCAAACGTCACCGCCCGTTTTGAGAAGACAAACGCGGCGGTGATAACCGTTCGCACCATCGGTACCGGTGGTGGCTCCGTGAGTTCAGCCCCGTCCGGTATCGACTGCGGTACCACCTGTAGTGCAGCTTATGCGATCGGCACCGTCGTGACATTGACGGCGAGTGCCAACGCCAGTTCGAGGTTTATCGGTTGGACCGGCGCGTGTATTGGCACCGGACCTTGCGTACTGCCAATGAATATCGATCAGGCAGTCAACGCCATATTTGACCTGCCACCGCAGCTGGCGACCTACAGCTTGACGGTAACACGCACCGGGCTTGGCAACGGCGCGGTGACCTCTCTACCGGCGGGAATCAACTGTGGTGCAACCTGTAGCGCAATTTACGCTGCAGGGTCCATCGTCACGCTCACCGCCGTTCCGGCCATTGGCTCCCAATTTAATGGGTGGAGCGGCGACTGTATTGGGACGCTGACCTGCGTGGTGAGCATGACGCAAATCCACAACGTCTCGGCGCGCTTTGATCCGCCTGCGGTTCTGAACCCGCTCACGTTGGTCATCACCGGTCCGCTGGTGATCACACAACACCAGCAAACAAATGTGC
>JANPNU010000558.1:0-1540 GCA_031427615.1 Burkholderiales bacterium | reverse complement strand
GGAAAGCAATCGTATTGGCCCTCCACCAAAGTGTCCATTTCTGCCTCGTGCGTGATGCGGCAATCTTGATCAAATTTTTAATATCCCGATTCCTTGCAAACCGCTCCCATCAACGATTTCACGGCCTCTACTATTCAGGAGCCGCATCCACCAACAGTTTCAGGTCAGTGCCCAGTCCTTAAATTCAAAAATATGTAAGAGGAGTTTCGTCGATGCCGATCATTTCCATGTTTTACGGAATCTTCATTCGCCTGTATCTCCTCGACAACAAGCATCACAACCTACCGCATATCCACGCGAAGTACGGTGAGTTCGAGGCATCCATTGGCATTGATGACGGAGAGGTTCTTGCTGGTGAACTGCCCCGCAAGCAATTGAGGTTGGTGCAAGCATGGATCGAGCTTCACCGTGATGAGTTGGTTGCCGACTGGGATTTGGCGGTGAGTGGCGAGAATCCCTACAAGATTGATCCGCTGTGAGGTGATGCCATGTACTGGGATGTCAAAATCGTCAAGCCGTTACCCGACCATCGCATCTACGTCGAAATCGAGGACGGACGAAAGGGAATTTTCGACCTGACGCCTTATCTCGATCACGGCGTGTTTCGCGAGCTTCGGGATGTGCATTACTTCAATCGCGTCGGCATCATGCTCGGAGCCGTCACTTGGCCTCACGAGCAGGATATTGCGCCGGAGACGCTGCTTGCCGAAATGATTCCCGTTGATGCAAAACCTATACAAGATGTTTTGATTGCGTAGAGGCTCGACTATCAGCACCATTCAGGAGCAAATCATGGCAAACGCGAAGCCGCATCTCTCTCACGAAGAAGCCACGATTGCATCGCTGAAGCGCGATCCGGAATTCGCGGTGGGGTATTTGAACGCTGTGCTGGCCGATGGCGAACGTGGCGAGCAGCTTCTGGCGTTGCGGCGCATGGCTGAGGCGTTCGGCGGAATTGCAGCATTGGCCGAAAAGGCCGATCTCAATCCCAAAACACTTTACCGCACACTATCCGCCAGCGGCAACCCCGAGTTGCGCAGCCTGTCAGCACTGCTTGATGCAATGGGGCTGCGGCTGGCGGTGCAGCATGCGCCAAAGTCACGCAGCGTGACCGGTGCGTTGCGGCACCGGCGCGCCAATCCGGCTGTGCGGTCAACGCGCGTTGCAGCGTGAGCTTACGGCGAGCAGTGTCGCCACAAATTACGACTTCGATCTGTAAGCTGCCTCGATGATTCGCTGTGCGCCGCGCATCACTTCCGCGTGCGGGATGGTGCCGTGAATTTGCGCATCGTGCTTTGCCGCAAGCGTTTCGCGGATGTCTTCTTCGACAGCATCGAAGCCATCCTGCAACACAAACTTGAGCGTGGTGCGCGGTGACCGGCCGGCCAGATCCGCAAGATGCAGCAGGCGCTTCTGATCGACCTTTGCCAAGGCGATGGATTCTGCTTCCGTGAATGCGTTCATGGCGGCTCCTGATGCGGCAGTTGAAATAATTATAGAGTGCTCGCAATGGATGGAATGCCGCCATCATGCTGGCGTT
>JANPNU010000557.1:0-6642 GCA_031427615.1 Burkholderiales bacterium | reverse complement strand
TTCACCGATCCGGCACGGGTCGAGCAAATGCTCGCCGCCGTGCCTCGCCTGACGCTGAAACGCCTCGAGGCACTGCACTGGATCCCGACAGAGCAAGCCCTGGCCATGCGCCTGGCCATCGAACAGTGGTGCAGCACCCTCTCCAGCCAACATTAGAGCTGCTTTGACATCCTCCCCGCCCTTGGCCTCTGGCCACCGCTTTTGCGGGAAGGACGGGGATTCCTACGGCGCTCAAACAAAAACTGCTTGAGTCGCTTTGGTGGGTTCCTGCTTCATCGAGCGGCCCGACTGCACCATCTCTCCAAATACGCGCGCTACCCGGAGTTCATCCACAATAATTGGCACGGGCATCTATTTCCATTGCGCAGTGCAGTAGACCCATTCTTGCAGTAGACCCATTCTCCGGGTCAATGCACGGATTATCCTTTCGCCAAGGTGCGTGCCTCCTGCCAGGCTGCGTGGTCGTCCGCCATGGCATTGGTCGTTCGCACCAAATAAGCTGATAATGGTGCACTGATTTCGTGATTGGGGCGGTTCAAAGTTAAAATCACGGCATCGCCAAGTAGACATGAGTCGACACAATCTGCGGCTGCCGATCATGTTTAATAACAACTTCGTAAACCGAATGGAGCAATTGCAATGAATCATCGCTTTGACAACCCAGTGTGCGGCGCGTGGAAAAACGCGATCCGGATCACCTTATCCGCGATGGTTTGCGCCACACTTTTGGCCGGTTGCGGCAAAAATCCGGAAATCATTGATGATGCAAATGTGCGGGTTCTTAATCTGGCCCCGGAAGCCGGCACCATCAACGTGGTCATTGACGAAGCCACCACCAATTGGCAATCGGCTATTGCTTATCAAACGACCAGCGCGTTTAAGCCAGTCACCAACGGCAGCCATCGTGTACGGATCAGCAATAGCGGCGGCGTTTTTCTTGACACTACCTTATCGATGCTGATGCGCCAAAAACAACTTTTGGTTATCGTCGGCGGCAAATCGACGCCCGCGGCTGTGTTTATCAACAACGATCTGCTCACCCCGCCGGCAGGCAAAACCCGCATCCGGCTCACCTCCCTCGCGATTGGTCTGGCGACATTTGATTTTTATGTGACCGCCCCGACCGAGGACTATCTGTTGATCTCGCCACAAGCCAGCGGCATTACCTCGACCCTTCATGAAATGAATGTTGGCACCTATACGGTTCGATTGACCGCCCCGGGCACCAAGGTCGTTTTATTTGAAATACCGGCGCGTGCGTTTGTAGATCGGACCGCCTATAACCTGGCGATTTACAACGAAGGTTCGGGGGAGATCCCCAATGCGTTTTTGATTGCGCAGGCAGACGACTCGGCACCACAACTTTTGACCAGCACCGTGAGCCGGGTTCGCGCCATCAATTCCCAGGCCGCCAATCCGACCGTGAATGTGAATATTGGCAGCACCCGCGTATTCAATAACGTTACGTTTGGCGGGGTCAGCACTTTTGTCCGCACTTCCAGCGGCGCCAAAGCGGTCGCATTTACCGAAGCATTAAGCGGCACGGCGCTGTCATCCGTCAACGATACCTTTGCCGGTGGCCGCGATTATTCCGTATTTTTGGCACCCAACCCTGTCGGCGGCCTGCCGATTGCATTTCGTACCACTGACCGGATATTTCCAGCCGCGAACAACAAGGTGCGCGTGCGTTTGGTGAATGCATCGACCGTAGCCGATCTGGCGTTGGCGCTGTCGGCCATTGCGGCCACACCAAGTGTGGCTGTCCGCAGTGCGTCCGATTATGTTGAGGTGGCCCCCGGAATCGGCGTTCCGGTCACCATTACGCAAGGTGCCGCCGCCACACCAACATTAAGTTTGGCTGGCACGGATTTGACCATCACCAAGACCTATACGTTTATTGTCAGCGGCGTCGCCGGTGCTCTGAATTTGAAGGTGACGCAGGACAATTAATTGTTCCTGTCCTTGCGGAAAATCGCACGCTGGGTGATGGCTGAACGATCAAGTGGCAGCCGAGGGCCGCGATCACAACCGGTTGCCGCCGGTCTATTCGTGGCCAGGTCGCCACTTCAACAGCCTGTGTGACCCACCTTGACCGACCACAATTTAACTGCCAACCGAACAATTTTCCGGTCCGAACCGGCATTGGCGAAGCGTCCGTTTGCCGACCATAATTTATCCGCTTTCCCCAGCCGAATCCCGGCCGCCGGTGACGCTGAATAAAAGCCACGCCCATACCGTACAATTGGCACTCTTTCCCCCGAGGCTACCCGTGAATCTGCGCCCCCAAATAAAATCCATCGTTGCTGCCGTCAGTCTGTCGCTGGCGCTGTCGTTCACTATTGGCCTGCTGGCGCCGTTGCCCCTATCGGCACAAGACAAGGTGACGATGACCTTTGTGAACGCCGACATTGCCTCGGTAATCAACACGATCGGCAAAGCGACCGGCAAAAACTTCATCATCGATCCACGTGTGACCGGCAGCATGAATATTAATGCGCCAACCGCCGTCAACAAAGATGTCGCCTACGATATTTTGCTGACCGCATTGCGGGTGCATGGTTTTGCGGCCATCGAAGAACGCGGTGTGGTCAAAATTGTTCCGGAAGCCGACGCCAAGACCTCCGGTCGCGTCGTCGCCACCGACAGCACGCCCAACGGCGATCGTATTGTCACGCAAATCATCCCGATGCAAAACGAATCGGCCGCCCAACTCGCGACAGTGTTGCGACCACTGGTGCCACAGAATAATTTCATTGGTGCCTATCCCGGCAGCAACATGCTGGTGATCACCGATTACGCCTCCAATGTGGAACGCATTCGCAAAATCGTCGCCGCCATTGACGTGCCAACCTCGACTGATTTGCAAACCATCAAACTGCAACACGCCAGCGCAGTCGATATTGCCAATCTAATTCAACGCTTGATGCCCGAGGCGGCGGCCAATCCCTCCACGCCGGGACTGCCGGCAAAAATTTCCGTGGGGGTCGAACCACGCACCAATATGCTGATTGTGCGTGCCGATACCCCTGCGTTGGTGACGCGCATCCGCACCTTGGTGGCGCAGGTTGATACCCCCACCGCCGCCAACGGCAATATCAATGTGGTGTATTTAAAAAATGCCGAGGCCAGCAAAGTCGCCGAGACCCTGCGCGCGCTGTTGAGCGGGGCATCGACTGCAAGTGCAAACACCCCAACCAGCGCGGCTACCCAGCCAATTTCAGGCGGAACGGCAAGCGGGGCGGGCACTTATGTTTCGAGTAATATTCAGGCGTACACGGCGACCAATTCACTCATCATCACCGCACCGGATCACGTCTATAACTCGCTTAGAACGGTGATCGACAAACTCGACCAGCGCCGCGCGCAGGTACATGTCGAAGTATTAATCGCGGAAGTCACCTCTGCGGTTGCGGCCGAATTCGGCATTCAGTGGCAGGATCTGACCGGCATCAATAAACCGGGTGCCAACATCATCGGTGGCACCAACTTTGGTGGCAGTGGATCGAACATCATTACCGGCGCACAAAACGTCGGCACCATTGGCCAGGGACTCAACATTGGCGTGGTCCGCGGCACCGTCAACATTCCTGGCGTTGGCACAGTATTAAATTTGGGCGCACTGGCACGGGCACTGGAAAACGACCAACGTGCCAATGTGTTGTCCACCCCCAATATTTTGACGCTTGATAACGAAGAAGCAAAATTTGTCGCCGGTCAAAACGTGCCGTTTGTCACCGGCAGTTTTACCCAAACCACCAGCGGTTCGACCAATCCGTTTCAAACCATTGAGCGACGTGATATCGGTTTAACGTTGCGCGTCACGCCGCAGGTGTCGGAAAGTGGTTCGGTCAAACTTAAGGTGTTCCAGGAAATTTCCAGCGTGGTGCCCACCTCATCGGCGATTCGTTCCGCCGATCTAATTACCAATAAACGTTCGATTGAAAATACCGTGTTGGTGGACGACGGCCAAATCGCGGTTATCGGCGGCCTGGTGTCCGATGACACCAAGAATGGTGACAGCAAAGTGCCATTTCTGGGTGATATTCCCGTAATAGGCAATTTGTTTAAGTACCAAACCCGCACCCGTGACAAAACCAACTTGATGATTTTTTTGCGCCCGGTCGTCATCCGCGACAGCAAAGCCATCAGCCAGCTCACCGGCTCTCGATATGATTACATTCGGGGTGAACAGGTCAATAATTTGCAATCAACTGATTCACCGCTGCTACCCAGCGGTGGTGCGGTACTGCCGGCCCTGCCACCCATCCAGTCGGCGATTCCGCCTGCCATGACCACACCAACCGCAAAATAATCATGGGCTCCAGTGACGCCAAACAGCACGACCTGCTGGTCACCGCCGACCGGGATGCGGTGCGGCTGCTGCCATATCACTTTGCCAAGGCGCGTGGTGCCATTACCGCAAAATTTCATGGCAGCCATGAAATCGAAGTCTGGCTGGCACCCAATCCGGAGTCGTCAACATTGGCCGAGGTGCGTCGCCTCACGGGTAAAACGCTGAAACATGTGTTGTTGTCGGCCGACGAGTTTCAAGCCCGCCTTGCTCGCGCGTACGCATTTGGCGACGCCGTCACCAACGATGGTGATAGCCATGTCGCTGAAATTGCTTCAAACATTGAGTCCGCAGCCGATCTGACCGCGCTCACCCAGGCGCTGCCGGAAATCACCGATCTGCTGGAAACCGAGAACGACGCACCGATCGTCAAACTCATCAATGCCCTGCTCACCCAAGCGGTGCGTGAGGGCGCCTCCGATGTTCATTTGGAAATTTTTGAACGCCGCTCGTTGGTACGATTTCGGGTCGATGGTGCGTTGCACGATGTGGTTGAACCCAAGCGCAGCCTGCACGCCGCGTTGGTGTCTCGGGTCAAAGTAATGGCCGAATTGGATATCGCCGAAAAACGGCTGCCGCAGGATGGCCGCATTATGTTGAAAATCGCCGGTCGCTCAGTGGATGTGCGCGTTTCCACCCTGCCCACCGGTCACGGCGAGCGGGTGGTGATGCGACTATTGGACAAACAGACCAACCGGTTATCGCTGGATAGTCTTGGCATGTCAGCCGAAACGCTCGCCCAACTCGACCAATTAATTGATCAGCCACACGGCATTATTTTGGTCACCGGACCGACCGGCTCCGGTAAAACCACCACTTTGTATGCGGCGTTGTCACGACTCGATGCCACCACCCGCAACATGATGACGGTCGAAGATCCGATTGAATACGATCTGGATGGCGTCGGCCAAACACAGGTGAACGCCAAAATCGGCATGTCGTTTGCACGTGCCTTGCGGGCGATTTTGCGACAAGACCCGGATGTGATCATGATTGGCGAAATTCGCGATTTGGAAACCGCCGAGATCGCCGTGCAGGCCTCGCTCACCGGTCACCTGGTGCTTGCCACGCTGCACACCAATTCCGCCGCCGGAGCGGTCACCCGGCTGGTTGATATGGGCATTGAGCCTTACCTGCTGGCCTCGACCCTGAGCGGGGTGTTGGCACAACGCCTGGTGCGCAAACTCGATGGCACAGGCAACAAGGAATCGTTCCGCGGCCGCACCGGGATTTATGAATTGCTGACCGTCAATGATGCCATCCGCCAACTCGTTCACGATGGCAAGGCCGAGGCCGATATCGCCAGGGCCGCCGCAACCTGCGGCATGAAAACACTGCGTGCAGACGGCATGCGCTGGGTCGAACAAAATGTCACATCGCTCGAAGAAGTGTTACGCGTGACCAGGGATTAGTCGGCCGTCGTCGACATTTTTTTATGCCAGGTTATCAATACACCGCCTATGACCTTGAGGGACGCGAACAACGCGGCGTGATCGAGTCCGACAGTCCACGATTGGCGCGCGCCGGCCTCCGCGAACAAGGTTTGTTCCCACAAGAAGTGCTCGCGATTCATGCTGCCAATGATCAAACTTCGGCCGTCCATGCCAAGGGGGGGCGACGCACCCGGCGAAATTTATCAACCGACCAACTCGCCGGTCTCACACGTCAGCTCTCGACACTGGTTGGTGCCGGACTGACCATTGAAGCCGCCCTCAGTGCACTGGTCGAGCAAGCCGAAACCGAACACGAGCGTCAGGTGGTGGCGGCACTACGCGCCGGCATTCGTGAGGGCCAATCCCTTGCCGAATCGATGGCAGGATTTCCGCAATCGTTTTCAGAATTGTATCGAACCCTGGTCGGCGCGGGCGAGACCTCTGGGAAATTGGCCGATGTACTACTGAAACTCGCCGACTATGTCGAAGAGCAACAAGCCATTCAGCAAAAACTCATCACCGCCATGGTCTATCCGATCATTGTGATGGTGATTTGTTTATTGGTGGTGGTCGGCCTGATGTTGTATGTGGTGCCGCAGGTGGTGGGCGTATTTGACGCCACCAAACAAACGCTGCCGATCATGACCCGCGCGTTATTGGCGCTGTCGACTTTTTTGCAATGGACTTGGTGGGCGTGGATCGTTGTTGGTTTTGGCGGCGTGTTTGTCTATCGCACCTTGATGCGACGGCCGGCTGCCCGCCGCAAATTACACGTATTGTTTTTGCGCCTACCAATATTCGGCAGGTTGATTCGGGTGCGCGAGTCGGCACAACTTGCCGCCACCTTGTCGATCTTGG
>JANPNU010000556.1:0-2175 GCA_031427615.1 Burkholderiales bacterium | reverse complement strand
CCACAGCAAAGTGCCACCCGTGCCGCGCGCCAATCCCGGCTATGTGATCGGCAGCAACGGCACGCTGTTCGGGCCGCAGGGCAATTGCCGTTTGTCGGCGCAGAGTCTCGCGCACATCATGCTGATGCTGATGAACAAGGGGCAACACAATGGCAAACCAATCCTCGCGGAAAAAACCATTGAGATGATGTTGACCCCGCAGTGGCGGCACAACGGTTTGCGTGGTTTGGCGGCCAACGGTGACAACTACAAGGGGCAATTTCACGCATGGGCACAGGGCACGCAGATTTTTCTGGACCAGAGTGAAAACGGCAAGGGTGATCGTCTCATCGAAGATGGAGGCTTCACCGGCGTCGGCCACTTTGGTGATGCGTGGGGTTTGACCTCATTGATGGTGTTTGACCGCGCCACGCGTGATGGCATGATATTTCTCAGCGGCGGGACGGGGTTCAATCCCGACTCCACACCGGGAAAATATTCGTCGATGCCGCGTTATGAGGAACAAATCCTGACGGCGTTGTATCGGTATGCGATTCGTGGTGACCACAAAAAAATCGCAAAAGTCCAATAGGGGCGGGCGTTTTCAGGCATTTTTGGCTGAAAACACCCGTCAAATCCTGCTTTTTCCAACTTCCCGGCTTGGAATGTAATAACGTAATACATGTCCCGACCGACGCCTCACTGCTCGTCGGCCAACGTCTTCCGCGAAGCCGAAAACCGATCAGAACTTGTAGTTTTGACTGCATTGCCGAAGTTCGCGCAGCCTTGGCCCTTGCACTCGCCCGGCAAGGCAAATTCGACGAAGCGAGGGAATCGATGAAACTCGCGCTCGCGTTTTATCAACTGCCGGCGGCCCAAAAAAGTGATGATGAAACGCAGAAGTGCTACCATGCCCGGACGCTGCTCGCCGCGTCGTTTGTCTACCCAACCGAAAAAGCCAAGTACTTGGCGGAAGCCTCGCGCCGTATAGATTCCATTGCACCGGGCCTAAAGCGTTTTAAGAGCGTGGTAAGGGTGCGCGATGAAATCGCGAAAGATATGAAGAAGTAGCGTTTGCCGCCAGGTCGCCCGCTCTCGAGTGCGCAGGCCATCACGCGCCCACCAAAAGAAGCACAAAACCTATCCCGGCGGACATTCCCTGCTGGGATGGTATGACGACATGGTGCGAGATACGCACGATTGGTTTGATGAACAGTTTGGGCCGCTGAAGCCCGCCGCGGTGCCCGCAAATGCCAAGTGAAAGTCTTTGGCGACTGTCGTTCATGCTATCATGCGGCATGAATTATTGAAGGAGAGTGGATTTGGCTATTCAGACCAAAATCGTCGGCACCAGCGGGCAAATTTCCATCGGTAAGCAATACGCCGGGCAGCAGGTAATGATCGAAGAAATTGAGCCAGGCGAGTGGCGCATCCAAACGGCGATCACCATCCCAAAAAGTCAGGCGTGGATTCATACCAAAGCAACCCAGGCCGCACTCGGTGATGCGCTTGACTGGGCGGCGAAGCAGGCACCAAAGAAAACTTCACTTGCGGCACTCTCGAAAAAATTAAAGTAATGAAGGCTAAGCGTGGCTGCCACAAATAGTCTCGTCATGCTTGACCTCAACTATCCGAAATTTTTGGAAAGCCTGTTTGCGCTTGAAAAGACCGACAAGATTCAACTCATTAAGCAACTCGAAAAAATCAGCAAGCTTACATGGGCCGATGTGCAACGCGACCCCGGATTGAAATGGGAAAAAATTCATCCTGTTCCCGCCGCGCTGCAACGCCATCTGCAGGACGACAAAACCCGCGCGCTTTACAGCATTCGGCTCACGCAGTCCAAACGCGCCGTGGTATTGCGGGAAGGCGATTACATGCGCTATCTGGCGCTGCCCAAAGATCATGACTCGACTTACGCTTGAATGAATGAGCCGATGACCCAAGCCATCTTCCTCTCCTACGCCTCGCAAGACGCTGATGCCGCACGCCGCATTTGTGACGCCCTGCGCGCCGCTGGACTGGAGGTGTGGTTCGACCAATCAGAGCTGCGCGGTGGCGATGCGTGGGATGCTTCCATTCGCCAACAAATCAAAGAGTGTGCGTTGTTTGTGCCGATCATCTCGGCAAGCACCGAGGAGCGCCTCGAAGGGTATTTCCGGTTGGAATGGCGCCTCGCCGACCCGCGTACGCACC
>JANPNU010000555.1:0-1865 GCA_031427615.1 Burkholderiales bacterium | reverse complement strand
ACAGAGTTCAGAACGTCCGAGCCGAAGCGCTTAACCTGATTCGCAATCGAAAAGGACATTTGCCCCACGTTGTTTCGGTGACAGCAGAGCCGCTTCCTAGCCGCCTGGCATCACTTTGCTTGGGCACCGGTGACTTGAATTGCGTCTATCACATTGCGCTTGCTGAATTGCTCGATGCTGTAAAAGCCTGCGGCTATGATGATGCACTTTCAACATTGAATGAGCTTATTGAAGGCCGCCGACTAAAAGATATTTCTGACTTACCGTTGGAACTCGCGGTGTAGCGAGACTAAAGGGGCCAGGGTCGATTAATTTTCAAACTCAAGCATCCAAAACCACTTCCAGACATTTTTGCCTGAAAAGACCCACCAGCCGTAGAATTTTAGAATTCAGCCCACCTCTAGCAATCTGTATTTAAATACAGTAAATTGATTTACAAGAACAGGATCAATCTGTTCTGATCCAACCGACCATCATGAATAAACGCGTTGACCTCGATTCGATAGGTTTTGACCCCGCACAGTGGGTGCCGCCTGAGGTTGGTGAAATCACCAATCATCAGACCGACCTGCCGCGTATCGCGCGCAACCCGGCACTTACTGCGCTCATTGATGCCCAATTACCGCAGATACCAACGACGCATGATCTGTATCGCCGCGATGCGCGTGAGATTAATTTTCTACCGCCCAATAGTGTGCATCTGGTGGTCACCTCGCCGCCTTATTGGACATTGAAAGACTACAACCCTGGCGAGGGGCCAGATGGGGTACATCGAGGACTACGAAACATTTCTGCGTGAATTGGATCGCATCTGGTCGGCTTGTTATGACGCGTTGGTCCCAGGCGGCCGCGTCATTTGTGTTGTCGGTGACGTTTGCCTTTCGCGCCGCAAGAACGCTGGCGAGCATGTGGTGGTGCCGCTGCATGCATCAATACAAGAGCATTGCCGCAAGATTGGCTTTAATAATCTTTCGCCGATCATCTGGTACAAGATTGCCAATGCGGCGTATGAAGCATCGGGCAATGGCGGCGGCTTTCTCGGCAAGCCTTACGAGCCCAACAGTGTCATCAAGAACGACATCGAGTTCATCCTGATGCAACGCAAACCGGGCGGGTATCGCAGCCCATCGGTGGCAACACGAATTTTGAGCGTCATTTCTGCCCAGAATCATAGTGCATGGTTCCAACAAATTTGGTCTGGCGTGACGGGTGCCTCTACCAAAAAACATCCCGCGCCATATCCCCTTGAACTCGCCGAGCGACTGATCAGGATGTTCAGCTTCGTTGGCGACACCGTGCTTGATCCGTTCATGGGAACCGCCACCACCAACGTCGCCGCCGCAAAATGGGGGCGTAACAGCATTGGTGTCGAGGTCGATCCACAGTATTTCGAAATGAGCGCCAAGCGAATCGAAAACGATTTGCCGACACTTTTCTCGGGTCGTACCGTCCGCCTCCATGCGAGTTGAGGGGGTGCCAGTGTTGGATGTCGAGAACGAACTGTCCAAAGCGGTAAAACACTTTTGGAAGACGCGGGGCACGCAAAGCGTTCGGCAAGGCGCGAAGTCCGGTCAGAAGGACGCTGGTAATCGCAAAGCGGTAACGGGCGGCAAACATGCCGACGGGTTTGTCAATCTGGTCGCAGCCATTGTCAAAAATGCGGGGCTGAAAAACGTCGCGATTAAGGCTGCGGCGGAAAAAGAGCGGACCTTGCCAGGCTACTTTCGCCCTAGCAAGGAGTGGGACTTGATCGTCGTGAGCGGTGATCAGCTCGTGGCCGCAATTGAGGTCAAGTCTCAAGTACGTTTGCTGGCCTCGGCTTTGCCTTCGGCGCTGGGCAGCAGTTGCGCCAACAGCTTGTTGGC
>JANPNU010000554.1:0-4133 GCA_031427615.1 Burkholderiales bacterium | reverse complement strand
AGTGCCTTTTTGATTCCTTTTTCAGGAAGTTTAAGGCTCAGAGCAAATGCGCTCGAAAGGGTTGTGAATTTCCATTGCGTAAATGGCTTCTCGAAGTTAACGATGTATTGGCCGTAACGCTTGTCCCGCTCGTCCCGAGCGGTAAAAATCCGATTGGGCTTCCAAACAGATTTGTTTTTCGCATAAATGAGTATGAAATTCGTTGTGCTGACTACGCCTGGATTGATGGACTTGTGACCGGTCGCCGATCCTTGTTTGAAACTGATAACCGAAACCCTATGCTGCCTTCCAAATATCTCGTCAAGCAGAACGATCAAATATCCAAGTTCGTTGTCGTCGATATGTACAAACAGTGTTCCATCGTCAGAGAGAAGACGTCTAAGAACCACAAGACGATCACGAAGCAGGCCGAGCCATATTGAATGCTCATATCCATCGTCGTAATGTTCAAACGCTTGCTGAGTGTTAAATGGCGGGTCGATGTACACACACTTCACCTTACCCGCGAACTCCTGCTCCAGCGCCTTTAGCGCGAGCAGGTTGTCGCCGAAGATAAGCCGGTTGTCGAACAGATCACGATCCGACACCCGATGTGCCGCGTGATACGACCTAGCGTGGTCTTCGAGCAGGATGCGCGGCTCAAGCTTGGGCCGATTTTCCTTCCCAATCCAAGTAAGTTCCAGTTTTTGCTTTTGAGCCATCGCGGTTAGAAACCTTCAGGCATTCTGAATTGCTGCGACGCATGCGGCCCAAGTGCCAGGATGCTGGGCTTGCAATTCGCGAAATGGCGAAACCGTTTGGCCCGTACCGAGCACACACCAGCCGAGCAAACCGTGATCGTCGGCACTAAGCAACGATGCGATCAGATCATTCGCAGTTCCGTCTTGCCCTTGCCATTGTTCAATCACACTTGAGAGCCGAGAGAATGTTTTCTGGTATCCGACAGCCAGAGCTTCGCGTCGGTCCAGTTGCAGTATTTCAACGGTCTTTTGGCCTTTGCTAGACCAGTCATTGATCTGCGTATCGAAGCGCGCCACGATGTTTCCGGTATCAGGGTCGAAATCCAGATGCAGCCATGGATCTTCGGCGGTTGGATCAATCAGATGCGGCGCGTTGTTATCAAGCGGGAATTGCTCACCCTTGAAACGTCCGCATTCGGTGCAACAAAGCAGCAGATTCGGCCAACGAAACATCTTTTCCGGATAAGGTGTTTTCGGCCAGAAGTGCTCAATGTCGGAACCGTGTGAATCGAGGCAATACATGCAGCGCTCACGGTCGCCCATCATGCTCCGGAGCACCGCAAGTACGCTATGCAACGATTGATTCCGACGCGCTGCTTTCCATTCGTTGGTCGGTTGAAGCGTGCCGGCGAGTTGTTTTTGATCGGCTTCGGTTTGCCTGCGATTCAGGTCGTTTTGAACGGCCGCGTCCAGAGTTTGGCGGATTACACGACGCATGAATCATTGCTCATCTTCGTGTGTCGCAAACATGTCGAGCTGCTGTTCTCTTTTGACTTCCGCGGCTGTCAATGCGCCGCCCGCGCGCTTTTTCGCCTCCAACTTCGCAAGCTCAGCACGGCCTTCAACTGCTCGCGGCGAGCGCGTGTTTTGCAAGCCGAAAGCCGGAGTCAGCAAAATAGTATCGGGCCTCGACGCAATTACCGTGCGGTACTCATCCGTGGTGAGAGCGCGCGGCTCATTGCCGCTCCCCGGTTCAGGCAAAACAAAAAGACCATTCTCGTCGGCGGCCTGACAAATGATCGGGCTGTGCGTGGTTACAAGAAATTGAATATGCGGAAAATGTTGCTTCAGCCAAAACCCGATTTTTTGCTGCCACTCCGGATGCAAATGCGCATCGATTTCATCGATTAGCACGACGCCGCTGCGCTTGACTACCAATTTATTGTCGGCATCCCGTTCGGTTAAATCGTCCATGCCATAAGCATTGATGAGGTGGCGCAGGATATCAGCGAGTAAAGCCAGCGCCGCGCGATAGCCGTCGCTCATTTCGCCCCAAGAGAGCTGGACGCCATTGCGGTCTTTGAGCCATAGCCCGTCCGAATCCACCCGCTCCACAGTGATCTGGTTTGGCATCAGATCATCGCGCAAGAACTCCAGCAGTAACGCAAGTTGCCGGCGCTCATCGGCCTTGCTTTCCAATTCTTTATGTTTCAAATTACGCAGCCATTGATCGACTTCGGCGAGCGATGCCGCTTCCTGAAACATCGTGACGAATCGCTCGGTGGCAGGTGCGACCATCACGCGCATGGCTTCCGGCGATGCGCCAAACACACGGCGGAATGGGCCGTAGCCGCAGGAAAACCAGCCTTCGGCATCAAGCGACCAAATGGTGCGATCAGGGGGGGCGTATTTTTGTCCCTTGCCAGATGGAACGGGGGAGGAAAGTGTTGTTTCCCTCCCTCCATTTACAAAGACTATCTTCGCAGGGAAATGTGCGGCAGGCTTGTTGCCCTGCTTTTTTATCGCGTCATCACCGGCAACGCGCACAATCTCCAATTGCACAAACGCCTCGTCGTCGGCAGCCTTGCCATCCTTGATCCATCGATGAAAGCTTGGCTGGAGGGCACGTGCAGTGTCCTTGCCGGTAAGCGCGATGGCAATCGCTTTTAGCAGTGTGCTTTTGCCGGAGCCGTTATCACCAGTGAACACGGTCCAGCCGGCGTATTTGCCATCTGGTCGCGCAAGATCGAACTCGAGATCGGCGAACCCCCGAATATTTTTCAGCGTGACTGTTTCGATGTACATTGCGGCGGTTTTCTTCGGTATTCTGTGTTCACGGAACTGGGCATTTTCCCCGAGAGTCAACGAAGGCTCCAGCGAATTATGAACAGATTTTCATCACTTGTGCGCTGCTGGAGTTTCCCTTCGATCAGCGCGATCAATTCCTCCCGTTGCTTGTCGACCTGATCCTGCGCGTCAAACAGGGTTCGCCGCTTCTGATTGCGTTGCACTTCAATCGCTTTTATTTTCTTTTGTCCGGCGAGTTTGTCTTCCAGTGTCAAGGCAGTCGTGGCCGAGCGGCGCGCTTCCTTGATCTGGCGATCCAATTCTTTAATCTCGCGCTCCAGCCCAAGTTTGAGATCGTCAGCCCAGCCGTCGAGCTTGTCGGCCTCCGCTTCAAACAGACGCGCGTTGCGTTCTGAAATTCCCCGTTGTATATCCGCTTGGCGCTTTTGGGTGGTCGCCTCGAATGAGCCGGCGTTGATTGCTGCATCTTGAACGGTCGAAAACGGCGCAGTTCTGCCCGGCAGCATCATGAGGCGCGTGACTGCCTCTTCGTCCAATGCCCTGCCATCATCCGTGCTGGCGGCAAAAATCAAATGGTCTTCCGCCTGATCCAGCGACTCGATGCTGAATTGCGTCAATGCCAGCCAACCGGATGCGCCGATGTAGGATTCCAGGATTGAGATTTTGCCTTGATGTTCTCCGTAGGCAAATTCGACATATGCCATCGGCAATTCCCGGCCCTTGGCACGCGCAAGCACCGCGTCGGCCAGCGGATGATTGGCCCGATAGAGATACGCTTCGCCACTGCGGCGCGGCAGTTCGTAGAGGCCCAGAGGAATCGCGGCGGCATCGCCGGTGAACGCGTGCGACTTCATCCGGAAGGACGAGTCGCTGATGAATTCGGCGTGCTCCTTGAGTTCATGCTTGGTGAGCTGCATGAGCCAGCGCTCGAAGCGGTTGAGCGACGCCTTGGAGTCGATGTCGCGCATCTTGAGTTTTTCGCGCACTTCATCGTCGAAATTTTCCAGCAGCTTTTGCCGGGTGCGCGTCATTGATTCGTCGATTTCCAGACTCAATTCCAGTTGAAGCTGGTCGAAGGCGGTCTGGATTTCTTGTTGCTGGCGGCAGCGCTGGTAGATGCCGGCGATGCGTTTTTCGAAATCGACCCCGGATTCGATGGCGCCGAGCACTTCGTCGCTGGCGCCGAATACGCCTTCGAACAGTTTGAATTTTTCCGACAGCAACTGGAACACGCGCAGGTCGGCGGCGTTGCTGCGGTTGAGGAAGTTGACTACCACCACGTCGTGCAGTTGGCCGTAGCGATGGCAGCGGCCGATGCGTTGCTCGATGCGTTGCGGGTTCCATGGCAGGTCGTAGTTGACAACC
>JANPNU010000553.1:0-1863 GCA_031427615.1 Burkholderiales bacterium | reverse complement strand
ATGAAAGGCAGGAATGTCCCGCCCCAGCACCGCCAGTGTGGTGGCATGCACGGAATGGGTATGGACAATTGCATTAATATCGATTCGGGCGGCGTAAATATCCCGATGAAACCGCCACTCCGAAGAAGGCAAAATATCGCCTTCAAAGGAGCCGTCCGGGTTGCGGTCGATTTGCATGGCGACCACATCTTCAAACGTCAATTTTTCGTAGGCGATGCCGGTAGGCGTCACCAAAAAACCGCTGCCGCTACGGGCGCTGACGTTGCCCGCTTTGCCATGATTGATGCCCAGCATGTTCATTTTCATTGCCGTCGCAATGATCTCGTGGCGCAATGATTTTTCGGGATGATGATTGAGATTTACAAAGGCCATGGTGTCATCGCGGTATTTTGTTGAGGCTGTTCGGTTTAAAAAGTCCGTGCTGGGTAAGGATGCCGGTAATCAGTCGTGCGGGCGTGATATCAAAGCCGGGGTTGTTGACCACAACATCATCATCGAGCAAAACCAAATCACAAATCATGCGTTTGCGATCAAGCCCGCGAATCACGCGGACCTCGGCGGCATCACGTTGCTCAATTTCGATGTCGGCCAAACCGTCTTGGATCGAAAAATCGATGGTTGACACCGGGGCGGCAACGTAAAAAGGTATGCGGTTGTCGTGTGCGGCCAGTGCTTTTAAGTACGTTCCAATTTTGTTGGCAACGTCACCCGCGGCGGTGATGCGATCCGCGCCAACGATGACAAGGTCAATATTACGATGCTGCATCAGGTGACCACCGGCATTGTCCGTAATGTAGGTGTGTGGCACGCCGGCGTCCTCGAATTCCCACTGCGTAATCAAGCCCTGGTTGCGGGGACGGGTTTCATCAACCCAGACGTGAACCGGGATACCGGCTTGATGCGCTTGATAGATCAGCGAGGTGGCCGTGCCCCACTCAACACAGGCCATGCGACCGGCATTGCAGTGGGTGAGAATATTGATCGGGCGTTGATGTTTCCGGTGAAGAGTCTCAAGTAGTGTCAGTCCGTGTTTACCAATGAGTTTATTGGTCAACACGTCCTCTTGTTCAATGCGGGTCGCTTCAGCCCACGCGGAGTCTGCGCGCTCCGGCGGGTCAATCGCGGTAAGAAAATTGACCATGCGGTTTAACGCCCAGGCAAGATTCACTGCCGTGGGGCGCGTGGTGAGTAACCCCTCATGGGCGACCTTGAGCGCGTTGTCGGTTGCATCATGTGCCATCGCCATGGCCATGCCATAGGCGGCGGTGACACCAATAAGGGGGGCGCCGCGCACACGCATGGCACGAATGGCCTCAGCTGCGTCCTGCCAAACGGTCAGGGTGCGCATTTCCAATGCAAACGGCAGCATGGTCTGATCAACAATAAAAACATGGCGTTGATTCGGGTCACTCACAATGCTGCGAACAGGGCGGGTTCCAAATTTCATTTCAGAAGTATTCCACAGCGTGACAACCGTTGCATGGAAGCACCCTTTTTTTGCCTGTTGGCATTGCGGCAACGCAAAAAATGAGTCGAAGTAGCGCCATTTTCAGCGCGGGTGGCGGAGGTTGCGGTATAATTCCAATTTCCAACGCGTCCCTTCCCGGGAGCCTGACCATGACACAATACATTTTCGTCACGGGTGGTGTAGTTTCCTCACTAGGGAAGGGCATCGCCGCCGCTTCTCTCGCCGCCATTCTTGAATCCCGCGGCATCAAAGTCTCGATGATGAAGCTGGATCCGTATATCAACGTTGATCCCGGCACCATGTCGCCATTCCAGCACGGCGAGGTGTTTGTCACCGAGGACGGCGCCGAAACCGATCTCGACCTTGGCCATTACGAGCGGTTTGTCTCGACCAGG
>JANPNU010000552.1:0-3464 GCA_031427615.1 Burkholderiales bacterium | reverse complement strand
AGGCGGGAATCCAAGGTTCCATAAATTGAATTAGACCCCGGCCTCCGCCGGGGAGACAGCCTAAATCATGATTGAACATAAAATTGTCGGCCACACCTGCGTCATCACGCTCAATAATCCGCCCGCCAACACCTGGACACCTGAGTCCCTCGCCGCACTAAAATCCTTGGCACAGACTCTCGAAGCCGACGACAATATTTATGCGGCGGTATTGACCGGCAGCGGCGAAAAGTTTTTTTCCGCCGGTGCGGATTTAAAACACTTTCAGGGGGGCGACGAAAAAAATGTCATGGCGGCGCGGCATTTTATTCATACCTTTGGTGCGGCCTTTGAAGTCTGGATGAACACACGTTTTGTCACTATCGCCGCCATCAACGGCTATTGTATGGGGGGCGGGCTCGAAGGCGCGCTGGCGTGTGATATTCGTATTGCGGAGGCCCACGCACAAATGGCGATGCCGGAACCCGGTGTGGGTCTGTTGCCCGGCGGTTGTGGCACCCAAAATCTGCCGTGGCTGATTGGTGAAGGCTGGGCCAAGCGCATGATCCTGACCGGCGAACGTGTCAATGCCGAAACCGCACAACGTATTGGCTTGGTCGAAGAAGTCGTTGAAAAGGGAAAATCGCTTGAGGCCGCGATGGTGATGGCCGAACGTGTTGCGTCGTTGTCACCAAAATCCGTTTCATTTTGCAAGTCGCTCATTCACAACGCCCGCAACGGTGTGCCACGCACCGCGGGTCTGGCGCTTGAACGCGAACGATTTATGGATCTGTTCACCTTTGAAGATCAGGCCGAAGGCGTAAATGCGTTTCTTGAAAAACGTAAACCGGTTTGGAAAAATAAGTAAAACATCAATAACGAAGCGCGTTTTCAGCCAAAACTTTCTGGAAGCGAGCTCCCTGCAACGACTTTCAATTAATGACACTTTTAATCACCCCAAAGTCCCGGATGGGATTTTTAGACGTTCCCAAACCCAAATGACCTCTTTACCTTCAGACGAAATCATCGTCGAAATACGCAACCACATTGCCTTTCTGACTTTTAATCGGCCATCCGCACTCAATGCCATCACGTTTGAAATGTTGCAAACGATGCGGCACCTGTTTGACGAATGGGCAAGCGACAACAGTATTCATGCCGTGGTGTCGATGGGCAGCGGTGAAAAAGCCTACTGCGCCGGTGGGGATGTGCGCGGCCTCTACAACAGCATTACCGGCACGGGGCCGCTTGTTCATGAGCATTTTTTTGCCACCGAATACACCTTGAATTATCAGATGCACCGTTTTTTCAAAAACTGCGGCAAACCTTACATTGCCATGATCGATGGCATTGTCATGGGTGGCGGCATGGGGGTGTCGCAAGGGGCGACGTTACGCATTGTTGGTGACCGCACCAAAATGGCCATGCCGGAAACCAAAATCGGCTTATTCCCGGACGTTGGTGGCACTTATTTTTTGTCACGTGCAACCGGCGCAACCGGACTTTATCTTGGCCTCACCTCAAACGTGATCAACGGTGCCGATGCAAAATACGCCAAACTCGCAGACCTCTACATGAGTCGCGAGGGACAGACACAATTTTTGGCCGGTTTGTCGACCATCCAGTGGACCGAACACACACTTGCCGATGTGGTGCTGCTGGCCAAAGAGTGCGCCACGGCCGAGTCCGACATTCCGGTTGCACCATTATCAATGTTGAACGACGGTCAACGCGATACACTCGCCGTGCACTTTGAAAATAAGCCTAGCGTACAAGCCATCATTGATTCACTCAAAACCGAAACGCACCACGCGGACTGGGCGAAAAAAGTCGTTCACGACTTGAAATTGCGCTCACCGACGCTTCTGGAAGTGACCAAACATCAGATCGAGACCGGTGCCAAGATGAACATTGCCGACTGCCTGCGTCGTGAATACAACATGATGATGCAGGTATTCGACCATGCCGACGTGGTCGAAGGCATTCGCGCCCTGGTGATCGACAAGGACAATCATCCCAAATGGTTCCCCGCCAAATTAAAGGACGTGACGCCAGCGATGATTGAGGCCTATTTCAAGCCACGTTGGGCGCCGGATGATCACCCCCTTGCCAATCTCGAAACATTGTATGGATAAACGATCAATATGAAACTCGTCACCTTTCAACTTCTGCATTCAACCGAACTTAGAACCGGGATTCTCATCAACAAAGATCATATTCTCGATATTGCATCCGAAGCAGCCGCACGCAAAAGTCCAGTCAATATTGCCACCATGCTTGAACTTATTGATGGTGGCGCGGCCACCATGGCGCTGCTGCGGGAAATCGAGGCCGCACCAAAAACACCACCGATCGTGCTCAATACCGCCCTGTTAAAGGCACCCATTCCCCGTCCGCGTAAAAATGTTTTTTGTGTTGGCTGGAATTATCTGGAGCATTTTGCCGAGGGCGGCACGACCTTGCAGGATGGCCGCGAAATTCCCAAATGGCCGGTGTTTTTTTCCAAGGCACCCACGGCAGTGAACGGCCCCTACGATGTCATTCCATTTGATGCAAACGTTTCAACGCAACTCGATTGGGAAGTTGAACTTGGCGTAGTGTTGGGCCAAAGCGGCAAAAACATCGCCGAGGCCAATGCCTTTGATTATGTATTTGGCTATACCATCATCAACGACGTGACCTGGCGCGACGTGCAGCGCCGCCACGGTGGCCAGTGGGATAAAGGCAAATCACTTGACGGCACCTGCCCGATGGGCCCGTGTATTGTCACTGCTGACGCTATTGAGCCCAACAATCTCGACATTGAATGCCGGGTGTCGGGTGTGGTCAAACAACAATCCAATACCAAGCATCTGTATTTCAAAATTCCGCGATTGATTCACGATTTATCGCTCGGCCAGACCCTTGAGGCCGGCGACATTATTTCCACCGGTACACCGGAAGGCGTGGGCTTCGCACGCACCCCACCGGAATGGATGAAACCAGGTGATTTATTGGAGACGGAAATTGCCGGAATTGGCGTCATGCGCAATCCAATCGGCTTGCTGTGAGTCGCGCCAAGCGACGTTTCTGGGAAACGACGCTTGGGGTTTTGCTGGCTGCGCTCAACACTGCTGGATCCGCCCAAACCCCACCGACCCATCCGTTTCAATTGGTGATGATCGACGCTGCGTCGGAAGCCAGGCTGGGCACGTTTCCGATTGACCGCATCCATATCGCCAACGCGATCGACAATCTATCGAAGGCGGGCGCCAAAGCGGTTGTGTTGAAGTTTTTCTATGATCAGCCGTCAAATAATCCTGCGGGCGATATTGCACTGGCCAAGGCGATGACCAGTGTGAAGGTGCTGCTGCAGGCACGCATCGACAACAACGAACCAAAACCAAATCCACTACCGGCGCGTTTTCTGTTCAACGCACCGGCTGGTCCGGTTGCCATTACCGGGCGCTCAGGCTGGGTGCCGCTGCCGATGCTCGCGAGGTCAG
>JANPNU010000551.1:0-2587 GCA_031427615.1 Burkholderiales bacterium | reverse complement strand
CGATATTGCTCGATCAGTCGAGTGAAAAATCACTCGCTCCTGCGCACACTCTCGAACGCGCCCCCATGAACTATGCAAGTTAAACATGGGCAACGACGGCGGACGTTATAATGTCGCCATGAAAATTGAATTATCCCCCACTGAACGCCAAGCACTCAAGGCAAAGGCCCACCCTCTCGACCCGCTGGTTGCAATTGGCGACAAGGGACTGAGCCCAAGCGTTATGCGCGAAATTGATCGCACTCTTGCGGCGCACGAATTAATTAAAATTCGCGCCAATACCGACGACCGCGACGAACGTGTGACATGGATGGATAAAATTACCGACGTGTTATCCGCTGCGCCCGTTCAAATCATCGGCAAAACCTTGGTGATTTGGCGGGAAAACCCGGAAAAAGTGAAGGAACGGGCAAAAGCGGCGCAGCCGCCACAAAAGCGCAAAGGTCCACGCCTGACCAAACATCAGGAAGAAATGATTGCGGTTGGTCAGCTCAAACCCAAGACCAAACGTCGGTCACGATAAAAATAAAAAATCGTTATTTGGCGTGACATTTCAGGCATAAATAGCTGAAATCGCCCGCAAATAAACAACGTTCATTACCGGGAACTTCTAAAAACCCGCCCTTTACCGGCGAAGGCCGGTATCCAATTTTTGGTTGCCCTTGAACCCGCAATATAAATTGGACCCCAGCCTACGCTGGGGCGACAGTAACTCAGGTTTTTAGAAGCTCCCTACCGGTCGTTATGTCACGGCGCTGAATTTATTTCAAATCAAAACCAGGCAGTTTTTTCTTCACCGCCACATTTTTTAATCGCACATATTCTGGCAAGCCGTTTTGATACGGTGGATTGGCCTCACCGGCAATCAACGGCAACAAATAGTTGCGACATTTTTGGGTGATATGAAAGCCATCTGCCGTGATGAAGTCGCGCGGCATTTTTTTCTCGTGATTGGCAATTTTGTCCAACGGCGCGGCAACAATTTCCCATTTGTATGGCTTGCTGGAGAGTCGTTTAATGGCCGGCATGACCCCATTCATTCCCTTGACCGCGAATTCCACCGCGGCTTTGCCACACGCATATGTTTGCTCGATATCCGTTTTTGAGGCGATATGTCGTGCTGCGCGTTGCAAATAATCAGCGACCGCCCAGTGATATTTCAATCCCAGCTCACGTCTGACCAGATCGGCAATTGCCGGGGCGACTCCGCCCAACTGCGCATGGCCAAACGCATCGACCAAACCGGATTCCGATACAAATTTGCCATCGATGCCCTTAATCCCCTCGGAAACACCAATTGCGCAAAATCCATATTTTTTGACCGTCGCATCAACCTTGGCAATAAATTTTTTGGGATCAAAAACAATTTCTGGAAACAAAATAATGTGCGGCGCCTGTCCAGCATCTTGTGCGGCCAATCCGGTCGCGGCGGCAATCCAGCCAGCGTGACGACCCATCACTTCAAATACAAAAACCTTGGTGGATGTTTTTGCCATGGAGGCGACATCGAGTCCCGCCTCCAGCATCGACACGGCGACGTATTTGGCAACCGAGCCGAAGCCTGGTGAGCAATCCGTAATCGGCAAATCATTGTCAACTGTTTTGGGCACATGAACCGCAATAAGCGGATAACCCATTGCTTCAGACAGCTGTGAAATTTTCAGGCAGGTATCAGCAGAGTCACCGCCACCGTTGTAAAAAAAATAGCCGATATCGTGTGCTTTAAAAACAGCGATCAACCGCTCGTACTCGCGCCGGTTTTGTTCGAGTGATTTAAGTTTGTAACGACACGACCCAAATGCACCGGCGGGTGTGTGACCGAGCGCCTTGATGTTTGCCATCGACTCTTTGCTGGTATCGATCAAATCCTCTGTCAACGCGCCGATGATGCCGTTGCGTCCCGCGTAAACCTTGCCGATTTTTTTCGGGAATTTGCGTGCCGTTTCAATCACCGCCTGCGCGGAAACGTTGATGACGGCTGTGACCCCGCCAGACTGGGCGTAAAACGCATTGCGTGGCGCACTGGATGATTTCACGTCGGCTTCCTGTATTCCCGAGTTCCCAAGTTCCCGAATTAAGTTGCGGACAACAAGCCGGCAAAAATCTGATCGCGGATTTCGTTCATATTGCCCACACCATGAATGCGCACATATTTTGGCGCCTCGTTTTCCCCGCTCGCCGCCCAATCACCGTAGTAGTTGATGAGCGGCTTGGTTTGGTCATGGTAAACCGCCAAACGATGCATTACGGTTTCAACTTTATCGTCATCGCGCTGAATCAATTCTTCGCCGGTCACATCATCCTTGCCCGCTACTTTTGGCGGGTTGAATTTAACATGGTAGGTACGACCTGACGCAACGTGTACCCGCCGTCCCGACATACGCTCAACGATTTCGGAATCGTCAACGGCAATCTCGACCACAAAATCAAGATCGACCCCGGCCGCTTTCATGGCATCGGCCTGAGGAATAGTGCGCGGAAAACCGTCAAACAGGAATCCGTTGGCGCAATCTGCTTCTTTAATGCGCTCTTTAACCAAACCAATAATGATTTCGTCGGACACCAATGCGCCAGAATCCATGACTTT
>JANPNU010000550.1:0-4951 GCA_031427615.1 Burkholderiales bacterium | reverse complement strand
TCGGCGACTTTGGCTGCGGCGGTGTCGGTGAGGGTGATAACGGGTGTGGTCGTGAAAGCGGTGGTGCTCATTGGAAATGGTGCTCCTTGTCGTTGTTGCAATGTGTCGGATTCAAGAGGTCGGATTCGATAGGTCGGCGTCGAGGTGTGGGGTGGAGGAAGTCGTCGTGGGCGTGTGCTCCGGCATGGGGGTCAGGTGACCGATCGATTTGAAAAATCTATTCGCTCGTATGGTCCAAGCCGGCAAATTACCTTAGGTTCTTTTCATGCAACATAGTAATGATGCACACATGACGCCACCACCAGCCCATCGTGTCATTCGTTTTGTCCGCTGGGCCCGCATGACTCTTCATCTGCTGCAAGGCCTGCTGGTGACCGGCTTGGTTTACCCACGGATCGCACCCGCCACGCGCGCACGTATCACGCAGTTGTGGTCGATCAAAATGCTGCGGATTTTAAATATCACTTTGGTGGCGAGTGGTGCCAGACCGGAAGTGGGCAGCAAAAAATTATTCCTGGTCGCCAATCACGTTTCCTGGCTGGATATTTTTGTCATCAACGCGGCGCAGCCATCGCGCTTTGTCGCCAAATCGGAAATTCGCGATTGGCCCATTGCCGGTTGGCTGTGCGAAGCCGCCGGAACCATTTTTGTGCGCCGAACCAAACGCAGCGACACCACGCGTATCAACGCCATCATTCACGATGTGCTTGATTCCGGTGATACCGTGGCCTTCTTCCCTGAGGGCACCACCACCAGGGGCGACCGATTGCTAAAGTTTCACACGTCGCTGTTTGAACCCGCCGTCGCCAATCAGGCGGTGGTGATACCGGCTGCCATTCGTTACCACGATAAAAATGGTGAACCGTCGGAGGCCACCATTTTTGTCGGTCAGATCACGTTTTCAAAATCGATTTCCGCCATTATTGCCGAGCGCAATTTGCAGGCGACGATTATGTTTGCGCCCGGCATCGCCACCGCGACAAAAAACCGACGCGAAACGGCTGAGGCGGCCGAAGACGCCATTGCAGAAATGCTTAACATTCCGAAATCACAAACACATCAACGATTCAGTGATGGTGCCACCCCATTGGCACTACCGGCGGGTGACTAAGGTCAACGTATCGCGACGTTGGTCCGAATTTTTCAAGTTGATTTTTCCTGCGATTGCACCTGAAATATTTTGCGATCATCTAGCCTGAACGCTGTCAACTCTCGGCCCCAGACACAACCCGTGTCCAGACCAACAAAATTTTCTGTTTGATGCAAACCCAGCGCCGACCAATGGCCGGCAATCACGGTGCGATTGGCGCGCCGAACCGACGGCACATCAAACCATGGGGTCAATCCCGGTGGCATGGCTGCCAGCTCGCCTTTGAATTGTAAATCGAGCGCCCCCGCATTTGTCAGCGTGCGCATGCGGGTAAATGCGTTTAACACCAAACGCCTCCGGTCATGCCCGCGCAACGACTCCCGCCATGCGGCGGGCTCATTGCCATACATATTGCGTAACAACTTCCGGTATTCCGGTCCGCATAACAACCGCTCGATTTCGCGGGCCAGCGCTTGTGCTTGTTGCCACGACCATTGCGGCATCAAGCCCGCGTGCACCATCGCGTAGTCGTGATCAACATGTAACAGTTTTTGTTGACGTAGCCAAAAAAGCAAGTCCGCGCGGTCTGGCGCATTTAAAACTTCATCCAAGGAATCCAGTCGATGCGGTGTGGCAATATTTTCTGCGACGGCCAGCAAATGCAGATCGTGGTTCCCCAATACAACCACCGCACGATCACCCAGCGATTTAACAAAACGAAGGCATGGCAGGGAACCGTCGCCGCGATTAACCAGATCACCCACAAACCAAAGCTTGTCACGTCCGCGCTGAAAACGAATCTTGACCAGCAACGCTTCCAGCGTCAGCCAACAGCCTTGTACATCACCGATTGCATAGGTTGCCATGGTCTACATGAACACGATCTGGTCGGTCATCTTAATCTCTTCGGGTGAATTCCCCGCCGCTTGCGGCGTCATGATCATACAAGGGTGGGCAGGCTTCATCTGCCCACTGTTTCAGTGCTTACAAGCAATTCCCGCGTGGGCAGTTAAAGCCTGCCCACCCTACAAATCACGGTATCTCGTAGGGTGGGCAGGTTTATTGCCCACCGTCGGTCGTCAAGGTACGAACACCAATTCTGGGTGCTTATTCATGCGTGGGCAGATAAAGCCTGCCCACCCACAAGATGATCATCTTGTCGATCAATACCTCGCGGCTTGCCGCGAGGTTGTTTATTGGCGAAAAGGGCGGAGATCCGCCCTTTTTTAGTTGAACTTCGCTCACGATCTCGCTGCAATGGCAATCGAGAATCATGGGCATTTTGATCGATTGTTATTTGTTGACGGCAATCATATGGTCAACGGCTGCCTTCACATCCGCATCCGACAGATTGGCAAATCCGCCCTTGGCCGGCATCACGCCACCCTTGCCTTGAAACCCACTCACGGCATGTTTGTAAAGGGTTACCTTGCCCTGCGCGATCCGTGCTGCCCACGCTGCTTTGTCACCGCTTTTTGGCGCACCGGCAATGCCTGCTGTATGGCATGCGGAACACGAAGACTTGTAAACATTTTCCCCATTTGCTTTGGACACACCCGCCACGGTGGCGACTGGAATGACGGCCGCAACCACCGGCGCGGCGGTCGGCGCAGATGCGGCGGCACTGACAACCGGCGCAACGGCCACACCGGGCACCGGACCTTTTGACGGGTCAACTGCCAACGAAACCGGATGGGCAACCCGCTTGGTGACGCTCTCGACTGAATTTGCCACGTCGTTTCCGGCACCGAGCGGCCGTGTGCTGATTGCAAATTGCGCCAGCAGGACAATACCAACCACCATCAGAATCGCCCCGACAAAAACAATCACGGCGATTTTGGCTGGATTGGCTTCGGAACCGGCTTCTGTTGAATCGTTGTGTTTGTCGCCCATGTCATGCCTCTGCGGAAATTCATTAAAAGTCGTTCATTATAACTTCGCCGGCTTTCGACCTCAAACTTGACTTGCGGGCGCGCCGACTCGAAATGGCATGGCAAATTATGAATCAAAAAAACCGTGGCCCATACCGTGAAGCATGCTGGTAAAATGTGCCGATGCGCCCGTAGCTCAGATGGATAGAGTGCTACCCTCCGAAGGTAGAAGTCGCACGTTCGAATCGTGTCGGGCGCACCATAAATTCAATGACTTAGCAGAATCCTATTTGCTAAGTTGGGCACTGTGCCCACTTTGTGCCCATTCTGTGCCCACGCAATTGGCGCCGATTGTGACAATTGCGAAAATCTGACTATTACCTGCCGCGCCCATTTTTTCGGGCGTTATGAGTCATTTGCACCTTTTCTAACCTATTCTCTGCTGGGTGTGATATGCCGACATTGTTTTATCACTTTTTACATTGAATGTGTATTTGACACATGAAGTGTAAAAGTTACAAATACTGATAAACGTGATAATTGTTACCGTTGCCTGCGTGAGTGGAACTGATTGAATGCTTGCGAATCAGGGCACCGTCGACGCTGGCAGTGGATAGTCTGTTTCCAAAGCATATCAACGAGGTAGCGATTCCCTAAAACTCGGGGGCCCAAGCAGGTACTCAAACGCCTCTGAGGCTAACATACCAAGGTGGAAACTATTGGACGCTGTTTCCACCCCTAAACTGGAAAGTTTTGCACGCTGATTGACATACCAAAGCAAGTGATTGTCAGAAACACAAAAACCCGCCTCACCGCTATGACCATCACCTTCATAGCTGCAGCAAATGTTGGTAAAAAAACGCTTGCACAATCGTACCAAATTTGGTACGATTTGCATAATGGTTAGCCAAACTCATCCTGTCCTTCTTGTTTCCTTTTTCAAATCCGAGTCGGGCAATGAACCAGTAAGAGATTGGCTGAAAGAGTTGCCTGCCATCGAACGGAAGGCTATCGGCGAAGACATCAAAACCGTGCAATTCGGCTGGCCATTGGGAATGCCTTTGGTGCGCAAAATGGGCAAGGATCTTTGGGAAGTGCGTATCCACCTTCAGACTCGAATTGCCCGTGTTTTATTCACCGTTAGCGGGGACACCATGGTGCTGCTCTATGGGTTCATCAAAAAATCCAGCAGCACCCCAGCGGATGACCTTGCGCTTGCGAAAAACCGACTGAAACAAGTGAAGGAGTGAAGACTATGGGAAACAAACACATCGGCAGCAATTTCGATGATTTTTTGGCCGAGGAAGCTTTATTGGAAGACGTAACGGCGACGGCCATGAAAAGGGTCATTGCCTGGCAGATTGAGCAAGAAATGAAAGCGCAAAAACTTTCCAAGACGGCCATGGCCGCCAAGATGCACACCAGCCGTGCGGCGCTGAATCGGTTGCTCGATGCCACCGATACCAGTCTGACTCTGACAACGCTGGCAAGCGCCGCTGCGGCCTTGGGGAAGCGGGTTCGGGTAGAGTTGGCAATTTGATTCAAGTATTGCGGTAGTCATCGTTGCCACCCAACTCAGATTGAAGCGGCCAAGGCTAGAATCGTGATTTAGGAAGGGACAGACCGAGGTTGCGTTCAGCAGATTGCAAAAGAGCAGTCATCTCTGCGGCAAATGACGGCGTTAACGCGCCATGGCAGTCGGCTCGGCATACTGTGGCGCCGTCATTTGCTGCACTTGCGCCGCTTCCATCCGACGCATACCGCCATTGACGGTCGCCTCTTCCTTGATGTGGATACGACGGTAGGTAATCGAGCCTTCAACCACAGCGCTCGGATGGACGATGATTACGTCCCCTTTGATGTTGCCTGTTGGCGCCGATTGTGACAATTGCGAAAATCTGACTATTACCTGCCGCGCCCATTTTTTCGGGCGTTATGAGTCATTTGCACCTTTTCTAACCTATTCTCTGCTGGGTGTGATATGCCGACA
>JANPNU010000549.1:0-4860 GCA_031427615.1 Burkholderiales bacterium | reverse complement strand
ATAAAATCATTGCCTTTACTAATCAAGGTGCGGATTGACGGCTGGGTGGGGGGCACACCTACGCCCATAAACGACAGGGTGGCCTCGGTAATGATGGCGGTGCCGACGTGCAGTGTGGCCAACACCAATACCGGCCCCATCACGTTTGGCAATACATGGCTGAACATAATGGCCAAGGGCTTGCGGCCGATCACCCGTGCGGCTTGCACGTACTCCTTATTGCGTTCGACCAGGGTGGAACCGCGCACGGTGCGGGCGTATTGCACCCAACCGGACGCAGCAATGGCAAAGATCAACACGTACACAGCGACGTCATCGTGACCATCCGCACCCAGTACCGCGCGCGCCACCCCGTCAATTAATAACGCAATCAGAATTGCCGGAAACGACAGCTGGATATCGGCGACACGCATGATAAATGCGTCCAACGCGCCGCCGATATAACCGGACAACAGCCCGAGGGTAATGCCGATCACCATCGACAAGGCGACGGCGCACACGCCGACCAAAAGCGACACCCGTGAGCCATACATGATGGTGGATAACACATCACGCCCCTGATCATCGGTGCCGAGGAAAAACTGCGCTTTACCGGCCGTAGTCCAGGCAGGCGGGGTGAAGGCGTCGAGCAGATTCAGGGTTTTTAAATCAAACGGATTGTGCGGTGCCAGTATTGGTGCAAGAAATGCACCCAGAAAACAGATCAGCGATAACACCGCGGCAAGGATGACCAGCGGGTGACGCTTGAAGCTGTACCAAAGATCACTATCGAGCGCGCGCTTGAATGTATCAATCATGTTAATGGCCCCCCGATCCGGATTGCTCGACACGTAATCGGGGGTCTACCGCAAAGTACAACAGGTCAACAATCAAATTCACCGCCACAAAAATAAAGCCAATCAAACAAAGATAGGCGGCCATCACTGGAATGTCTGCAAACTGCACCGCCTGAATAAACAACAAACCCATGCCCGGCCACTGGAAGACGGTTTCGGTAATGATGGCAAAGGCAATAATGCCGCCCAATTGCAGCCCGGTGATGGTGATCACCGGCACCAGGGTATTTTTCAGCGCGTGGCCAAAATGGACCGCGTTATTTGTAAGGCCGCGGGCGCGGGCAAATTTGATGTAATCGGTGCGCAGTACTTCGAGCATTTCCGCGCGGACCAGACGCATGATGAGCGTGATGGGATAAAAACCGAGGGTGACCGCCGGCAGGATAATGGCACGCAGGCCATCGGCGGTGAGAAAGCCGGTGGACCAAAAGCCGAGCTGCGTGACTTCACCCCGACCAAACGATGGCAGCCATCCTAACCAAACCGCAAACACCAAAATCAAAAATATGCCGATCAAAAAATTCGGCAACGAGACACCGACCAGCGAACCGGTCAACAACAATTTGGAGGTCCATTTGTCACGATTGAGGGCGGTGTAGACACCCATCGGAATGCCGACAAATAACCCGAATACGGCCGCAGTCATGGCTAACTCCAGCGTGGCGGGCAAACGTTCGGCGAGTAACTGCGACACCGGCCGACCGAGTCGCAGGGAAATGCCGAAATTACCTTGCAGGGCATTACCGATAAAGGTCGCAAACTGCACATAAAACGGTTTATCGAGCCCAAGTGATTGCCGTACTTCTTCGCGATCCGCCTGCGTGGCTTCGGGGGGCAACATCAGTGACACCGGATCACCAACATAATTAAACAGTGAAAAGGCGATGGCGCCAACGGCCAGCATCACCAGAATGCTTTGGAGAATTCGTCGGACAATAAAGGCGAGCATGGTTTTCTTTCGGGCTACTTGCTGATAAATCGGAAAAAATAGGGAACGCCATTGGGCGGCAATACGGCGCTGACTTCGTTCCCGGCGCGGGCACTCATTGCCCACGGGATGATGGGTTTGTGCAGGGTCACAATCGGTAATTCACGATTGACGTGTAGCAGTGCCTCGCGGATGATCGCATCGCGTTTTTTGAGGTCATTTTCAACTTTAAAGCGGTCAACCAAGTCGTCAAATACTTTATTGGAATATTGCCCAAAATTGTTGTCGCCGCTGGAGGTGTCGGGATCACCCGAGGCGTTTAGCTTTGACGGCGTGCGTAATAAACTTTGCAATGTGTAAAGCGCATCACCGGTGGGGGTCGACCAGCTCAACAAATAAAAACTGGTATCAAATTTTTGTAACTTCGGAAACAGCAAGGCGGTTTGCATAATATTCGGTGAGACACGGATCCCCACCCGCGCCAGCATTGGGCCAACCGCCTGACAAATATCCGCGGCCGGTTGGTTGGCACCACAGTCGAGCGTCACCGCAAACCCATCCGGGTATCCGGCCTCGGCCAATAATTTTTTGGCGCGCGCCGGGTCGTACAGTAACCGTGTGTCGGCGTCTTTCGAATAACCCTGATCCTGATCGGTGATGATGGTGCCGGTCAGGACGGCGAGGTTGCGCATCACCTTGGTTTTAATGGCATTGGCGTCAATGGCGTGCGCGACGGCCTGACGCACCCGAATATCCTTCCACGGATTTTTTCCTTTGATATTCGAATACAACAATTCGTCCCGCCGCATGTCGAATACCAGATATTGCACCCGTGATTCCAGACCTTCAACAACCTTGACCTGACCGCTCGCTTTTAATCGGGGGATGTCCTGAGGCGGTGGATCGTTGACAAATTGCACCTCGTTGGAAATGAGTGCGGCCAATCGGGTTGGGTTGGATTTGATCGGTAACAAAACAACTTGGGTCAGATTGCCTTTTTCCGGGCTGTTTTTATTCCACCATTCTGGAAAGGCGGCGAGTACCGTGCGCACGTCGGTCTGACGCTCCTTGACCATAAATGGTCCGGTGCCATTGGCGTTGCGGGACACATAGGTGTCTTCTTTGTCTTTGTAATTTTGTGGTGACTCAGCGCGGTGTTTGATTGCCCACGCCTTATTCATGATGCGCAATTGGATCAGGTGATTGGGCAACACTGGGTTGGGTTCGCGCATCAACAGGTCAACGGTGAGGTCATCCACTTTGCGCGCATGGGCGACCCCCTGCACGGCGATTTTGTGCTGTGAAAGCGGATGCATGGCGCGCTGCACGGAAAACACCACGTCATCGGCAGTCAATATCGACCCATCGTGAAATTTTACATTGGGCCGCAGGATAAATCGCCAGTTGTTATTGCCGGAACGGCCATCCGGTGCGGTCCATGAGGTCGCCAGCCAAGGCACCAACTGGTAATTTTTGTCGCGTCCGACCAAGCCCTCATACACGTTGGATAACAAACGGTTGGTCACCGCCAGATTGGCCGCGTGCGGGTCCAGCGTTTGTGGTTCGTCTTGTGTGCCATAACGCAGTGATTTGGCGTCGGCCACACTCGTTATTGCGCTGATGAACAGCGTAACAACGCAGGTGGCAACACAAAATGACCGCTTTAGGGGGGGAATGATCATTGAATAACTTTGACAAAAAAACCGCTGTTGGATCCAGACAAAAAATCGCCCGCTGGTTGATGAGCGGGCGACGAATTATAGAGCTTAATGCAAAACCATGTCGGTGGTGATTCCGGCGAGGTTAGGGGGATTAATTAATCACCGCCCATTTGGCATTAACCCGGTTGTCCGGGCGATGTACCACGCTGACATTTTTGCGCATGGCCCACGGAATGATCTGGTGGTGTAACGGAATTTGGCCGACGTCCGCCTGATGCAACATCAGGGCTTCACGGGTTAATGCCACGCGTTTGGCCACATCCGCTTCGGTTTTTAAGGCGGCGATGAGTGCATCGACCTTTGGATTGGAGTAGCCGGAGTAGTTTTGTTCCCCGTCCCCACCGCTTACTTTGGTGTGAATCACGCTTTGCAACGTGTACAGTGAATCAAAAGTCGGTACGCCCCAACCATAGAGGTAAAAGCTGGTGTCCATATTCTGGATTTTTGGGAAATAGGTGGCGCGCGGCATGGCGTTGAGCTTGACCTTGATGTCGATTTTGGCGAGCATGCCGGCAATGGCGGTACAGATTTTTTCGTCGTTAATGTAACGATTGTTTGGGCAATCAAGCGTGATTTCAAAACCGTTCGGATAGCCCGCCTCGACCATGAGTTTTTTTGCCTTGGCCAAATCTACCGGCGGACGTTTTTCAAGATCCTTCGAGTAACCACGCACCTGCGGGGCGATCATCGACATGGTTGGCAACGACAAACCGCGCATCACGGTTTTGCTGATCGCGTTAACGTCAACAGTCATTAACATCGCCTGGCGCACGCGCACATCCTTGAACGGGTTTTTGCCCTTGACGCTGGAATACAGCAACTCGTTGCGTCCCTGATCCATGCTCAAAAATACCGTGCGGTTTTCGTTGCCGTCGAGTATTTTCAATTTTGAATTTGACCGCAGACCGGCCAAATCCTGAACCGGTGGATCGAGTACCAGATCGATTTCACCGGTAATGAGCGCCGAGATACGGGTGGCGTCCTGTTTGATCGGCGTGTAAATCACTTCGGTTACATTCGATTCGCGCTTTCCCCACCAGTTGGAATTGGCGACCAACACCGTTTTGACATCGGCCTCACGCGCCCGCAATACAAATGCACCGGTGCCGTTGGCATTACGGGCGGCATAGGTCTCTTCCTTGTTTTTGAAGTCTTGCGGCTTGGTGACGTTGAATTTCACCGACCAGGCGCGATTCATCACCCGAACTTCGGTCAATTGGTCGAGCAGCGTGGGGGTCGGGCCGTTGGTGATGATATCGACCGTCAAATTGTCCACTTTTTTGGCTTCCTTGCTGCCTTCCACATCCGCGCCCAATTTCGTTTTTTTTACCATCGCGGGGGTGAGGTAAAAAACCACGTCGTCGGCAGTGAACGC
>JANPNU010000548.1:0-1810 GCA_031427615.1 Burkholderiales bacterium | reverse complement strand
AAATGCCTTGGTCAGGCGCGTCCACTATGCCGGTTTGGATTCGCACCCGCAACACCAGCTCGCCATGCAGCAGGCGACCATGCAAGGCGCGGTGCTGGCCTTTGAAGTCGCAGGCGGGCGGGACGCGGCGTGGCGGGTGATCGACGGCTGCCAAATGATTTCGATCACGGCGAATCTCGGCGACACCAAAACCACCATCACCCATCCGGCCACCACCACCCATGCGCGGCTCACACAAGCGGAGCGGGATGCGGCGGGGGTGGGTGATGGGTTGGTGCGGGTGGCGGTGGGGCTGGAAGGGCTGGAGGATATTGAGCGCGATTTGCTGTGGGGATTGGTGCGGTGAAAAACCCATGCGGCTGAAGTTGTAGGTGACAACTTTATGTATCCACAGGTCGAACAGAAAACTCAGGCGTGAACGGAGCAATAAATTTTTCAAGCGTGACCGGCGTGGCGCACATAGCCGCAAGAATATGAGTGGGCTTGACAAGGCCGGCGCGCAATTCTGCTTCATCCCTCAAAGCCACACGATCAATAAACCCCCGATCCCCCTCATTGTTGACATCAAAATTATGGCCAAAGCTGCGATCAATGAACGGGTCAATGACGTTTGCAAACGCGAAAAAAGCGCTGAAATGGAAATTTGAAATCAGCAGTGGTAGGATGTCCTGCGCGCGAATTCCCTCGAAGCCGTAGTCGGAGCAATCCCAATTGTCAAACTCCTGCTCGTAGCGGTTGAGTTGTTGGTTGTGGCGATATTTGGGCGGCAACTCCCGCCAGAATTCCTGCACAATTTCAAGAGCCTCCGGCCAGCGCATGTGACCGTTGCGCCCGATCATGTCGGATGTCAGGAAAATTCCGCTGTCGCCGATCGCGCTTTTTATGCGGGTAAACAAGCCTTCAAGTTGTTCGACATGGTGTAGTGACTGGTTGGCGATCACAGCGTCATATCGACCTTTCGGTTGCCACTGGTTGAAGTCTGTTTTTTTAATGACGATATTTTCCACAACACCGACTTCATCCGCAAGCTTGCGACCACGCGCAAGCATGTCGTCATTTATATCCAGGCACTCAATCGTGAAATTTTCGTGCCCCCGCTTTTTCAGCATGGTTGCCAGCCTGACTTCGGTATCGCAGTTTCCCGCGCCAACACTCACAAATCTGGCGGATGCCGATCCTGCATTGGCGATTTGCTGTTCCAGATACAGGCAGTAAAACGAATCCGGGCAGGTGAAGCCAAACGGACGATGAGCTGGGAGCAGGTACTTGTTGGACCAGTAGTGATAAATCTGCGGCAGGTCGTGGACGTTGATGTTGTTGGCAAACGTGTTTTGCTCAACGGCCAGCCGTGCCGCATATTGTGCATCTGCCGGACTTGATGATTGCACATCGGCATTTGCAACCGGAGATGCTTGCGCTGGACTGTTGGAAGGGCGGCTGCCATCGGGCTTCCGGCCAAATAGTTGGCGGACAAATGCCAGCAAGCCGAGTTGTTCAAGTGTTGATCGTGCCAGTGGGCGCCAGTTGTTCATCAGTCTGTGATTGAGTGTGTTAAGAATGTTCAGAGTGGACGGGATTACATTATCTTTTGAATCCAAATGCTGCCACCTGCAAACGCATGTTTTTTGGGATGATTCAACGCAGACTGCACAAGCGTCGGCATCGCCGTGAACGCATACGAGCATCCAAACACCACCTTGAAGGCGCTCGAATACATCAGCAACGCCCGCAACAGGTACTGCTCATTCCAACTGCGGTTTTCTTCGAGCACCCATTCTTTGGGGTATTCATTCGGCAGAAAAATGTCGTG
>JANPNU010000547.1:0-1882 GCA_031427615.1 Burkholderiales bacterium | reverse complement strand
CGGCGGTGATCACTTGCACCAACGAAGGCGTTTCGGTATCGGTCCGTTTGATTAACGATCCCGTTACTTCAATTTTTTCAAGTTTGGGTGTGGTGACCGGCGCAGGTTGCTGGGCAAAGGCGTTAAACACAAGTGCCGTGCTGCCGACACCAATTGACAGGGCCTGCGCGACCATCCGCGCGATGCGCTTGGGGTTGTTGGTTTTCATATTGAATCCTGACTAGAGACGTTGCGATTAGTGGGAATGTGTTGCATTTGCTGAATGAAAGATCAAAACGGTAGATTGTTGCCGAGCCGATCGTAAATGCGCGGGCAGTGCAACCAATACGAACGTTTGGCACCGATCAAAAATCGCCTAAAAATGCCAATTCGTATGCCGCGTCCAGAATAGCAAAAACAGGCCTCAATTTGTCTGGGTACAACAAGAGTGATGTTTATCTGCAACACTCTGTTCGCGCAGAGTGGAGTATGCCCGGTGAGCCGTAAAAACGGACTTGGGTATTTTTTGCGGGTAAAAGACTGCGGGATGGCTGAAGTTGTCGCTTTTTACAGATGCGCCCTGTGAATTTTCATCGGCTGTTGAAACTATTTTGTCGCAAGCCGCGCTAAATTCTAGGTGTAACGAGCCTTCTTGACGCCAAATTTGTCGCCTCCCATTGCGAACCGGCGATGACTGGTTTGACCGGGTGAGAAAAGCGCGAGTCCGATGTTTTTGATACGGCCAATGCAAACGCTATTGCACACGGAACGGCCGTGGTTGCGGTGCCATTGGCGGAACCACCATGCCGACATGTGATGCCCAATAGCCGCCGTTTAGACCGGAAATGACATTTACAAAATCGCCTTCCTGTAATTGATCTGCAATGTGGGTGATGTCAGTTTTGGCAGATGCGATTCAATGGTCTGTTCAATCGGCAGGACAGGGTCAAGTTTGTAGCGGTTCTTGAAAAAATTGGTTCGATCAACCGTTAGCCGGTAGTAGGCGGTGCGGTCGTGATGTCATTGATCAACCAGGTGTTTTGTCGGTTCCAATCCGTTTCTGTGTAATGGTTACGGGTGCTGACACCGATGACGCCGTCCTGGTAACGGATGCGCTGAAGCATCCAGAAAAATTCCGGCCAAGATTGTGACCGTGCCATTGCATAGGTGTGCTCGGCAAAGACCACACAATCACTTTTTTCCAGATTAAACAGGGGTTGATCGTCAATGGTTTCATATGGGAATGCAGCGAGCAGGTCGATTTCATATGGTTGACCAAGATTTTTACGACCGAGGTGGGCGATCCGTTTTCTAAAGTTGGGTTCAACAACATGAAGATATGCGCTACAGCGGCCGACTTCGTCCGGCTTCATGCGTTACCGCGGCTGGTTCATGAGCGTGGTGCGCTCGGTGGGTGTGATGCCGACTTGTTGGCCAGCGGTAACTTGTATCTGTGTCGGCGAGAGTCTTGGTGGGGGCACCACCGGTGGCTGGACCGATGTGCACCCGCCTGGCGGCAATGTCAGTGACAACAGCGTCAGCAATTGTGGTTGCATGTTTGAGCCGGTATACAAAATAGACAAACCAAATGATACCGCGCTAAACTTGCGGGCATGCAAGGTGCGTTTATTGAAATACGTAAACGTTAAACGGGAAGCGCGTACGGTGATAATTTTGCCAAGTCGCGCACTGCCCCCGCAACGGTGATTGGATTATTCGGTATTGCTGCTCCACTGGGTCGAATTTTGGCTTGGGAAGGAAATTCCGAAAACATGGCGCAATGCCAGGTTCATCCATCAGTCCGGATATCGGCCTTGCATCGCCAATTCGGTCATCCACGAACGGGCGTCGCGCGTGATCGATCCACCTTCATCGGCGGCCTGACCCACGCATCTGATTTGCC
>JANPNU010000546.1:0-2598 GCA_031427615.1 Burkholderiales bacterium | reverse complement strand
CGCTTCTGGAATGGCGATGGCATAAACGCCACCATCTGGCATGGCTTCCAGTTGCCGACGCAATGCCACGGTTTGTGGCCCGGCTTTCCATGCGTGGAAAAAACGTGCCTGTGCAGCGGCGTTGTTCAGGCCGGGCAGGGCTTCGTACATAAAATCGATTCCCGGCGAAAGAATCACCCGGTCAAAGGGAATGGTATCTCCATTTGCCATCCGCACCACTTTTTTCTCGACATCAACCGCGGTCGCATCGCCGTTGACGATTTTTACCCCGTATTTTTTTTGCAAGACATCGTAGCTAACGGTGATATCTGCCATGGTCTGCGAACCACCCAACACGAGATTCGAAATTGGGCAGGAAATAAACGAAGTGTTGCGCTCAATAATGGTGACGTCGATGGTCGGCCCCCACATCTTAATGTATTTCGCGGCGGTCGCCCCGCCATATCCACCACCAACAATGACCACCTTGGGGCCACTACTGCCGCCAACACTCGCGCAACCGGTCATCGTTGCCACACCGCCAGCCGCAATCACTGCGCCTGCCTGAAGAAAATTTCTACGATTAATTGTCATTTCTTTCTCCCTATCGCTTTTGCGCGGCAAAATACTCCGCCAATGCTGCCGTTTCAGCTTCGGAATAACCTTTTGAAATTTGATGCATCAAGGTGGCATCGCGCTTGCCGTCCTTGAAATGCTTCATCTGAATCACAAAATAATCTTTGTTCAGACCGGCCAAACCGCCAATCGCGCCGCCGACCGATACGCCGTTGGTGCCATGACACGCGGCGCAGGTCGCGGCCATGGATCGCACGCCCTGGGGCGTTAAATTTGATGGGGCAAAGGTCGGTCCGCTCGGCGCAACAGGCGCGGGGGTAGCGGGCGCTTGCGCGTAAGCTGGTGTAACCAAGCCGGCCGCCATAAATAGCGTGCTTATCAGCACTTTTGCTTTTTTATTCATGATTTTCCTCGATGTAATAAGCCAGCCGGCAAATGGCGTCAGTTAGGGGTTGGCACCGGCTTGCACTGCGGCACCCTCACGCATTTTCGAACTGTTCGCTGAATCGTTCGCGAAGTCCAATATCGCATTCGCCTACTTTACGCCATAAATGTTTTTTGCAAAAGACCCGAAGCGCATGATTCATAACTGCCGCCGCCGCCCGGTACTGACGCCTCACTGGCGGCAGCCGGCCTATCTGAAAAATCTGGGCAAAAAAATGCCACGCTTCAAACAGCGTGGCATTTAGGCTTGCGCAACCGGTCGATTAGCTTTCTTGCGTGACCGGCTCCTTTTCTTCACTAATATCGAGCTTAACCTTGTCGTCCGGGCCCATATCTATGGTCACTTTGCCGCCGCTCGCCAGCCGCCCAAACAACAATTCATCGGCAAGCGCACGCCTGATCATGTCCTGAATAAGGCGCGCCATTGGCCGTGCACCCATTAATGGATCAAAGCCATTTTTCACCAGATATTTTTTCAGTGCATCGGTAAACGACACATCGACTTTTTTCTCAGTCAACTGCGCCTCTAGTTGCATGAGGAATTTATCAACGACCTTCAAAATAATATCTTCGTTTAGCGGAGCAAACGAAATCATGGCGTCAAGGCGATTGCGGAATTCCGGCGTAAACATACGCTTGATTTCGGCCATTTCATCCCCGGCTTTTTTGTCGTTGGTAAAGCCGATGGAGGTTTTCGACAATTCAGATGCGCCGGCATTGGTGGTCATGATAATCACGACGTTGCGAAAATTCGCTTTGCGGCCATTGGTATCGGTTAACGTGCCGTAATCCAGGATCTGCAGCAATACGTTAAAAATATCCGGATGGGCTTTTTCTATTTCATCCAACAACAACACACAATAAGGCTGCTTGGTAATGGCTTCCGTCATCAGGCCACCCTGATCAAAACCAACGTATCCCGGTGGCGCACCAATTAATCGAGACACAGCGTGGCGCTCCATGTACTCAGACATATCAAACCGGACCAATTCAATGCCAAGAACAAACGCAAGCTGTTTGGCCACTTCGGTTTTGCCCACGCCGGTCGGGCCGGAAAACAGGAACGAACCGATTGGTTTGGTTGTACTGCCGAGTCCGGAGCGGGCCATTTTGATCGCGGACGCCAGGGCATCAATCGCATTATTTTGCCCAAATACCACCGATTTCAAATCACGATCCAATGTTTTTAGCGCATTACGATCATTATTTGACACGTTTCGGGCGGGAATACGCGCAATTTTTGCGATGATTTCTTCAATCTCGGTTTTGCCAATGGTCTTCTTTTGTTTCGACTTCGGCGCGATCCGTTGAGCGGCACCTGCCTCATCAATCACATCAATTGCCTTGTCTGGCAAATGCCGGTCGTTTATGTATTTAGCCGACAACTCCGCAGCCGACGATAACGCGGTGGCCGTGTATTTCACGCCATGATGTGATTCAAAGCGTGATTTCAGGCCTTTCAGAATTTCAATCGTTTCTGAAACCGACGGCTCGTTTACATCGATTTTCTGGAAACGACGCGAAAGTGCGTGATCCTTCTCAAATACCCCGCGGTATTCCTGATAAGTGGTGGCCCCGATGCACTTCAATTGCCCGGAC
>JANPNU010000545.1:0-7825 GCA_031427615.1 Burkholderiales bacterium | reverse complement strand
GACCGTAGAGACTGAACAGGCCGTTCGCGTGGCTCCACTTATGCACACCCTGTTTGATCGCCAGCGTTTGAAACGAACACTTGCCATCGGTTTCCGCAAAAACGCACTTGGTATGTTTGAAATGATCCGGCTTATTTTTGTAACGGAACTTTCTCACCTGCGTTTTTAAGCCAACACCGTGCGCCCACTCCTCCTCGATAATATAGTCGAGCGGCAGCTGCGCAAAGTGCTCGGGAAATTTTTCAACGAGTTTGTGTATTTTGCGCACTTCTTCTGGGCGCAAAAAAGCCCCGTCACTGCAACAGATGCCCTGACAATCGCTCAAATCACAATAGTGCAGTTTGGTATGTTTGGTTGGCTTCGTGACGGAAGCTTTTTTAACGGTTGGACTGGCGGTGCTTAATTTAGGCATGGTTCAATTCACGTATGTCGTAGTTGCCACCGTTCAGAAGTTGTTCCTGACCGGCGGGGGGATGGAGAAGCAAAATAATGTCGTGTGCGACGGCAGCCGCATCCCGCAAGGCACCACTTTCTTTCATGTCGCGAAAACGCGCCACATCCGGAAAGTCTATGGCGGAGGTATTGCGTATTGTTGCTTGCATCGCCGTATCAAAAACGCCGGGGGCCAATGAGCAAATAGATAACGTCGGATCCGTCTCGCTCGCCTCCGCTGCCATGACACGCGTCGCCATTTCGAGCGCACATTTGGCGGCGCAATAGGCGGTCCAGCCGCGCACCGCCCGTTTGGCGGCGCCGGATGAAATACCAACCACCAATCGTTTGGCGGCGATCTCTTGGGTAATATTGGCGAACATCTTGGTTGCCAATATTGGCGCTGTGACATTGACAGTGAAATTTTTCTCCAACGCGGCCGCGTCCAGTGCATTAAAACGACCAACCGGCAATACCACACCGGCATTGTTGATGAGCGCGGCAAAAGCAAATTTTTTGCCCGCCAGTTTCTCAGCCAGCACGGCAAATGCCTGCTCAACCGAAACCGTGTTGGCAAAATCCGCCTCAATCAAGGTCGACCGCGGGTTGCCGGTCGGACTTTTTCGACCGATCTCAAAAACAATATTTTTATCTTTTGCAGAGAGTTGGTCGGCGAGCGCACGACCGAGCCCCTTGCTGGTTCCGGTAACAATAAATAGATTCAAATTTTCGCTCCTGCTAATCCAGATTCGCCGCAATAATCGCCGCCAATCCGGTCAATATGAGATCAGCCACACCTGCTGTAGGCGACACGGTATGTGACATGGCCCAATTTTCTGAATACGCATGGCGTGACGGCTGATATGGCACGGCCGACGTCATATCAGGTACCCGCCGCCGGCTCTCAGCCTTTGCATCCAATTCCGCCAACGCCTTGGCCACGGCCTGTTCATCCAGCACGGCAACCGGCGAACCACAGTGCCGGCAGGCGCTGTCGTGTTCGATATCAATACCGGCGCCACAACTTGAACAGCGAATTTGTTTAACCTTCACACTCAGCGTCGTCAACTCAATTGTGGTCAGATTGCGGACAAAATTTTTCTCACGTAAAAACTGCACAAAACTGATAAGTCGCCCGTGCCCCTGGGAACAGCGAAAGTAGGAAAATCGACCCGTGCGAGTCACGTCGTTGGTGGGTGCCAGACGGTCGCGACAAGTAGGGCATCGTCCTGATAACGAAACAATATTTCGACTATCCGCACGATGATTGTGGATACGACGAAAAAAAACCATCACCGACTGCGCCGAAAGAGAGGTGCTTTCAAGATGGTCAAACCAAATCATATTGCACGGCCAACAGACATCAATTTCAACCGGCGACCCAATATGGGATGCCAACATGGTTGAAGTCATCGACGCCGAACAGCTCGGGCAAACGATCGCCATCAGTCGCGCCTAGGCGGTGAGACCGTTAATACCGGCAGTCGCAATCGCCGCGTCGTCCGACGATTTAACACCAGACACACCAACCGCGCCAATCACGTCACCATTGTGTAAAACCGGCACGCCTCCTTCAAGAAAGGTGATGTCCGGCATGGATAACGCCGCGATACGGCCGTTGGCGATCAAATCTTCATCTTGTTTGGTGGTCCGACGGCGCACTGCAGCGCTGTAGGCCTTGCCCTGCGAAATTTTGATGCTCGCTTGCGCACATTCATCCATCCGCAGAAACCCCAACTGGTGCCCACCGTCGTCTACCACCGAGATGCAGACCGCCCAGTTATTTTGCAGGGCGTGCGCCTCGGCACCGGCCAGAATTTTCTTTACATCGTCAGAAGTCAGGTAACTTTTGGTTTTCATGTTGATCGTCCGTAGAGAGGGGAGTTGGCGGGATAGAAATCGGCGGGTATCTTAAGAGGCCAACATTGGGCGGCGCGTGGCACGCACTGTCAGAGGCAATATTTATTGTGAACCCGGCGCTTTATGCCGCTGCCACGCCTGCTCAAGTTCGCTGCCAGTCCGATAGTGCGGCACACGCACAACCAACCGTTTGTATCGCTGAATAAAGGCGTTGTTGTCCTTGACCTCACTCCGCCAATAATCATTGGCCAGGTTGAGATTGGCGACTTGATCCATCAAGAAATATTTCTTTGATGGCTGCCCACCAAAAATAAACAATTTGCCGTCCATCAATTTCCAGGCGTCGCCATTACCGCCCCATGGAATCGCGTAGGCAATACCGTTGGCGCAAAAGCCGCCAAATTGTGGCAAATAACGACCGGGATCTTTCTGGAATTCGTTTTTGTTTGCGTCGTTGGCGAAACGATAAGTGACACCGTCAAACTCGGCCTTGATCGTTGTTTGGCCGAGGGTATGTTGACCGACCGAATGATATGCAACCGGGTCATACCCATTCAGCATCAGACGCTTATCGTCACCGTTCGAGCTGACGTTATACGGGCCAAATTTACCAACGTCGGAACCGGCGCAACCCGCCAGGAGCATTGCCAACCCGATCAAAATCAGATTGCACGTGGTGGTTTTGGGCATAAAAAAACTCATTGTATCGGTCACTTTTTGGCAGGTTGGGCAGGTTGGGCAGGTGGCGTAGCGTGCACCAGCGGCGGGGTGGCGGGCACGACAGGTTCGGCATGCGCGCCAGTTTGATCAGCCGCTGGCACAACGGGCGTGGCCGGACTATTTTTTTCGGCGAGCGATTTAAGGTTGATCAAGCCACCTTCAAAATCCTTACCAATCATTTTGTCCATGAACAAACCAAAGTACCGATACATTGGGTTATTGCCCAAATCACCGTCACTGGTCCATTTCACCTCGGTGACCGCCTCGCCTTTCGGAACCAGCAACAACGTGCCAGTGGAACGCATGCCCCAATCGGCAAACGTCAGCCGGTAAACGAGTTTGCCCGGTGAAAATTCTTCAATAAATTCCATTTCGCCATTGCCCTCGGTTTTCGACTACCACGTCCATTTGGCCCCCGTACCGGCACCTGCACCACTGAAGTTCAACAGCATATTTGGGTCGCGGCCATTCCAGACACTCCACTTTTGCCAATTGGTTGGCACAGCGACCAAGGGGTAAATGATCCATGGCGACGCGTTGATTAAGATTGCCCGCTCAACTTTGTATTGCTTTGGCAAGCCGACGAATACAAGCGCCACGACAAGCACCAGCAATCCAATCAAGCCATTTTTGATCATCACCACTCACGCACCTGAGAGTTCAATCTATAAGCCTGCTATTTTACGCACGCTAAGCGTCCTAACCATGCATATTTCATGGGGTTACGTTCAAGAGTGGGTCGATGGGCGTGTGATTTTTCGTTCGACTGACCACGGCATAGCTGGCCGTGGTCAGTCAGGTAAAAAATCACTCGCCCATTCACTGCCAAAAGCCCTGCGTGGCTTTCCGGTTCAGGGGGCACGGCGCGCGCGCCGCGAAACCACCGCTTCACCTCATCAAACCTGCCCCCATGAAATATGCAGGCCAGCCATTTTGCGCCTGATTTCTATCGCTTACCGACAGACGGACGAATCTCGCGACGCCAAGGCGCACTCGAAAAGGCTTCCACCAAAAAACCAACAAACGCGGCCACACGCGGACTCTTGTGTTTGCCGTGCGGATACACCGCCGACAGCGGCACCGGCTCAACGTGATGAATATCCACCAGAATTGGCGTTAACCAACCGGCACGAATGCCGTCGCCAACAATCACGTCCGTCAGTCGAATAATGCCGACACCTGTGGCCGCCAGTTGCAACAACGCTTCCGCATTGTTGGCCGACACATTGCCCTTGACATCAATGTACTCCACGCCCTTTTCGGTCATTTTTTCGCCAACCTTGCCGGCTCTGCCGGCGGCCACATCAAATGGCCAGCGACGCAACTGGGGTGCACCAGAAAGAGAAATACAGTTGTGTTGCAACAAATCGGCCGCCCGGCGCGGCGTACCGTGTTTTTTCAAATAAGCGGGCGACGCACAGATCACCCGTTGTAAATCACATATTTTTTTTGCCACCAACGACGAGTCTGCCAAAACACTGTTCCTGATGGCCACGTCCGCCCCCTCCTCAACCAGATCCACCAGACGATCGGTGACCGTCATCTCCAGCTCTATTTGTGGATAACGGTCGAGGAATTTGGGCAGTGCGGGCGCGAGTTGATGCAAGCCAAACGCGGCACCGACATTAACCCGTAACAAGCCCTTGGGATGTTGAGAAAATCGCGTCACTTCCGCTTCGGCTTCCTCAATTTCCACCAAGATGCGACGGGCACTTGCAAAATACGCCTCCCCTTCTGCGGTCAGCGCGAGTTTGCGAGTGGTGCGATTCATCAGTCTGACGCCCAATCGGTCCTCGAGTCTTGTGGTCAATTTCGACAACGCCGACGGGGTCAGTCCCAAATCGCGGGCGGCGGCGGAAAAACCGCCGAGCTCAACCGCCCGTACAAATGCCTTCATTTCACCGGGTGTGTCCATGTGTGCGCCTGTTCCATTGTGATGGGCTTCATTTGTGAATATTTTTCCATAAAGTTATGCCTTATTGCCAGATTATCATTTAAATCGATAGCAATTATTATGATGGCACTGAGCAGGCAAACCGCGATAGGGGTGCAACCTCAGGTTCCAAATTACACGAGGAAATGAAAATGAGCACTACAAACTTCACCCTGCAAGAAAATGCCCGGCAGCTTCGACGCCAAGAAATAAGCCGGCTGATCTCGACCGTTTTTGATCGACTGGCCGAAATCTTGCGCAAGCAACACGAGGCGTCCTTGCGTCGGTTTGATAGGGGGCACCGGATGCCCAGTGTTAACGGCACGCCGGCCTGACTCTGGCTGGAACGGTCAGAAAATCGCCGCTTTGGCGTCACGCAACTTGCTTTGACATCACGATGGGCGCATTACCTCTGGCTACGGGCGATATAATGCTGAGTGAATAATTTGGCACCCTCAACATGAAAAGAACTACCAGCGCAGTCGGCAGCAACCCTAAAATTCGTCTGCCGAAAGAAGCGGCCAGATTGGTCAGCCTTTGCGAGGCGGCCATTGCCTCCGGCAGTCGCGTGGAAGAACAATTCTGGATCACCCAAGCCGATGAGTTGGCCGCATCATTGATGGATCGCGGTAATGACGCTGCCCTCGATGCGGCACTTGGCCATACCCATAAACTCAACACCCCTGTGCATGATGTTCTTGCCGCAACCTGCGAAGCCGCTGCGGAAGCGTGTTTATTGACCGCCAAGAACAACACGGCAACACGGCAGGCGTTGCTCATTTCCATTCCGCTCATTGTCTGGTCAAAGTATCAAATCCCGGCCGGTCCCTTAGCCGAGCGGACGATTACACCGATATGCAGTCACCTCCACGGACATATTCTGGGTCGTGACGTCTCGCTGTGTGTGAATCCGTTTTTATATTCAATTGATCAATTGCCGCGCGGCTTTGCCGATACCCGCAAGTTACTGAAGTTGATGGCGATGGCGGCGGAACAAAACACACCTGCGCATATTGACTACGGCAAACTTGCTGAGACCACCGCCCTGCCAGCCGATGTGCGCTTCATTCTTGCTGTCGTCGTCGTGAACCAAGGTGACGCGCTATTTCAGTGGCAGGAGAACGACAGCCCTGACAGCACGCCCACTCATAAAGCCTACCTTGAACAGTGGAATAGTCAGACGCGCCCATTATTGGCCGCACTGTTGCCAGGATGCGAGTTTGAATGTGGCTTGCCCAACGCGTTTTTTAACAATTGTCGTGAATCCGATTTGCTGGTGCGGCCACGGACGCTGGATTCGGTGATTGATGGCACCGCGACCATGCTTGATTTACCCACCACCGCCATGGCCGCCGTGGTAGCCGGCGTTGGTGACGGTCAAATCGACGAGTACCGTGTCAGCCTAACCCGTAAAAACCACAATGAAGTTGTCAATGGCGTGGTTTGGCCACTGTATGGTGAAGAAGACGACGACACCAATCCGGGTCCGCGTCAGACCATCGAAGCATTGTTAAAACAACATCAGCTGGCGGAAATTACGTTACTTGATGGTGTTCGACCGCCGGAATTTTGTGATGATTGCGGCGCGCCGCTTTTTTACACACACGATGGCGAAGCCGTACATGCCGAAATGCCGGAAAACATTGACCATCCAACAACGCATTACCATTAACCGAATCATTGGTTGATGCGATTGTCGGCGGGCATTCGTTTCAACCAACGAATCATTTAACAATCAAGTTTCTGCGGCAAATGACGATACTCATATTTCGCACCCAACTTATTAGACTTTTTTGATGCGGCTCATTCTTGCGCTCTGGCCGGACGACAAGGTTCGCCTCGCTCTTGCGGCACAACGTCTGGAGATTGCACGCGTGACCGGTGGCCGGCCGACCATGCCCGTGACCATGCACATGACACTGGTGTTTGCCGGCAATGTTCCGGCGAGTCGGTTATTGGAATTGAAGATGGCCATCGCCCAGGTTCGCGCCCGCCCGTTCACATACGTCATCGATACGGCTGGATGTTTTGACAGCGCCGGTGTGGCCTGGTTGGCAGGCGCCGCGCCGCCCAAAAAATTGTTTGATCTGCAATCAACGCTGTACCACACCGTTGCCAACGCCGACTTTGATGTGGATGCACGCCGCTTTCGTCCGCATATCACGATCACCCGGCATATCGAGCATTCGTTTGCACAACATGCGATTACGCCTACCCCGTGGCGGGTCGATCAATTCAGCCTGATCCAGGCAATCCGGGACGGCGCGTCAATTCGCTACGAAACACTGGAAACTTGGCCGCTAACCGGCTAAACAACGCAGCGCGCAGGTCGCGCGCGACTATTTCGCTCCCCCGGTTGTTGCGGTTGCGGGCAGATTGCCCTGCATCCGCTCGAGCCAGGGTTTCCAATCGATCGGCCCATCGTCAAAACGCTTTTTGAGATTTTTCAACACAGCCGGCCACGCCTTCACAAAGTAGCCGTGCGCCTTGTCCCATTCATCCCCATCCCCCCAGCCGACGTGATGTAACGTGACATCCGTCAACTGGTCACCGCGCGCATTAAATCGCACGATCACCACCGTTCTGTGTTTGCGCACATTGGCGAGCGACGGCGGCGCGTTCCAGGTAAATGAAATCATTTTTTTATCCTGAATCGCCAAAAAACGCATGTCATCCGCACCACGTAACCCGACTGGCGCGGAAGGCAACATATATACCTCAAACGCCCCATCCACTTTTGCGTCAATTTTTGCGTCGGGCGCAAAAAACGATTTGATTCCCTCGCTGGTGGTCCAAGCCTTCCAGACCTCGTTCACCCCTGCCTTCACAGTAATTTTTTCGTTGATCGCGCGCTCCTCGGCCTGCGCCGACAAACAAACA
>JANPNU010000544.1:0-2569 GCA_031427615.1 Burkholderiales bacterium | reverse complement strand
CGCGCCAGCACGATGCGCGAGCTGCGCCGCCACTCGGCCAATTTGAAGGGCCCGGTGCCCACCGGGTGTTCCATGATCTGGCAACGACCTCACGCGCGACGGCTGCCATCCATGTCGTATTGGCCATCATGAACATGAAATTGGGTGCGAGCCTTTGTAACTTTATCTGCAAGGTATAACGGTCCAGTACTTGCAACCCTTCAACGATGCGGTCGTAATCAAACCTGCCCGTCGCCTTCGCAGCCGCACCCATTTTGTCCATCCCAACGATCAGCCCTTCAAATGTCCCGACGTGTTTTGAGCGCACCTTGGGATCGAAATGGCGCTTGATGGAATAAGCATAGTCGGCGGCAATGAGTTCGCGTTTCACGCCGTTAAATGCAGAATCATCTGCAAAATAAATGCCCGGCATGACACGCAGCGTGTAGGTAAAGTTGTCTGCCGACACTTCTGGTAGCGAGACAAGCGTGTTGGGAACGAGCTTGAGCGGCCTGGCGAGGTAATCGTAGGTGAGCGGAGGATCAAATATGGCGGCGATGATATTGACTGAATACAGGTCTTCGACTTGGGACGGGTCAAAGCCGGTCTCAGCAACGGGGAACGCGTAACGCAACACCTTGCGTGGGTCTGGCGCTGCACTGGCGGCAGACGGGAAAGCGAGTGTCAGTGTCAGCCATACGATTGCAAGCGCTCTCATACCGCGCCTGCAGGCCAGCAGAACTGCATCTATGCGAGTGCCGGTTACGATGCCAATCAACGGAGCCAACAACTGCCTTGCAATCGCGCGCAACAATTCGGCGCGCAACCATCCGGGATGTACCACCATTATTTTTTGCTCCGCTTTGGTTTCATCTGTCCTGGCCGAATGATAAGAGAAATTGGATAAATGAACGCTTCGGCAAACGGCGGCAGCACGTAGCCGCCGGCGATGTCAACTTCAGCCGTCACACGCGCCGGTTGCCGAAACGTCAACGTCGTCCCGGTCACAAAAAAGTCTACGCGCTGAAACTGCTTTCCGTCAAACCATTGACCGTTGCGGTATGCAACACCCTCTGGCGCAATGACGGTCGCGTGATGGCTGACGCAGCCAGTCGTCGCCAACAGCAAGCCCAGCCAAAGTACGCTTTGTACATCACGCGCAAAATCGTCGATTCGTCCCGCCATCACTCGCTCTGGTTATTGCGCTGTAGGTCGCGCTGATGCTAGCTGAAAAACTGGAGACAGATGGCAATTGCCAGGACCCAGCGAGCTTTGCTGCGTTTTCGCGTGGTAAAACGACGATGCAAACAATATCCGTCGCGAAAAGGAAGTCAAATACTGAATCAAAGGTTCGACTGGAACCCAAAACTCATTTTGTGAACAGCATTGGGTCTGCTCCCTACTATTGCATTTGCCAAATTAGACTTTGGATCCGGCCCGCCACTGTAATGCAATTTCGCAAGCGATAAGTGGACCGATCCACGACAGCCAAATGAATGTCTGGCCTTCGCCTAGGTCGGCCACGGTCGGGACTCGGCTCGCGAGCCGACAAAAAACAAAGGCCCAAGCGAGCACATAGCTGCGAATCATCCAATCGCGATGTGAGTCGTAGCGCTTGTTGCGAACTGCCCGATATGCCATGCCGGCAGCGGCCAACCAGGCGATACCGAGCACGGATATCGAGATGTTGGTGTTGGTGAGGATGGGGGCAACGTCGCTTTTGTGGGCCGGTCCGAGTGCAATGATTAGCGCAACGATTGCGCCAAGCGAACCGCCGATGAGATAGGTCCGTCCCACAAGCTTGTGATATCTGAAGTGCCTGCGTGTAGCACCAATATACAAGTTGATTGCGCCGAAGAACAACATGATGGTCCCGCCGAGCATATGCACGTACAACAGGCCAAAATGTCCGACATGCTTCTCGATGTTACTGAGCATTGCCACTGGCGCAGCTATGAGCAACCAAGCCCAGGCACTGGAAAAAACGCCTGCGATGAGAAGTAACCCTGGGGGGGATAGCCACCACGATCTTTGGGCTACCTGCGCACTACGTGTCTTTTCCATAATCAGCTATGCCCGCGTAATAAAACAGAGTTGTGGGTTTGACCCTGAGGTTTCCCCACGAATTTATATAACCATGAGGCTCGCGCCTGGCAAAACAGTTTAGCGTGATTGATGCGAGGGCTCAAGCCATTGCTATCGGCAAGACGAGGTCCAATTGAAATTGTTTCCCGCGAAAGAGTTTGACTCTGGGTGCGCCCGCGCAAACTAACCAATGGAAGTCGATGTTAGCCCAGCACCAGAAGAAAAAGCGAATCACCTTGGCTCCGAGTCATGCGCATTTCACCGCGGTGTAGCATGCGAAGTGTTGGCGGGAGAAACCGGCAGGCCAGTCATTGAACCACCAAATCCATTAATCTGGGACACTGACGTTCTTGGGAGAAGCTGCGCGAACAAAGCCATCAAGAGATTTACGCCGAGGAGGAATAAACTTCATTTGCACCATCGAGTAGATCAAACAATAAAATCCCCTATTGCAACTGCCTCACTGGCGGTTTAATCCAACAAGGTTTACTTGTCGCGGAGGCGT
>JANPNU010000543.1:0-2267 GCA_031427615.1 Burkholderiales bacterium | reverse complement strand
GGCAGAAACCAAAAGCTCCTTGCCGTCCACTTGCGTGACTTTCTTGCGTTCCAACTTGATAGTCAGCGGCTCAGACGCACTTTTTGCAACCGCCTGGGGGGCTGGTTTTGCCGCAGACACCTGGGCAACGGCCATGCCCTGTCCCAGCGACAATGCCAATGCCGCAATCAACACGAAAAGTGAAGTTGCGGTCGGCACGAACCGTGGCAGGCGTGGCATATGCGGGATTGTTGTCGGGTTGATCATGTTATCTCTGAAAAATTGACTGCAAAAATGGAGGCGGATTGCTTTTCTGGTTTCGCAATTTTACCAAACAGTAACCCATGCACTTGTGTACTTTCGCACTGACGACACTTTTTAACATTCCATATGTCGTGCGCACAGTCATGCAAATTTGAGACTTATTCCAGTGAAACTTGTGCATGCGAAAGAAAAACAACTACAGTGGCAAAAAATTTGAATACTTGAATACTTTTATATATGTTTATATTATTTTTTACATAACTAACACCTGATATTTATCGGCATTATTTATAACTTTCAATTAGTTACGCAATTATTTTCAATCGTCACACTATAAATAAGCCCATTTGCAAATTTCGCCCTGAATATAGAAGCAGTTATTATAGAAGCAGTTATAATTTGCAGCGGATTTTGCTCAGCCAATCCGTGTTGGAGAGGTGGCAGAGTGGTCGAATGCACCGGACTCGAAATCCGGCATACCGGTCTCCGGTATCGTGGGTTCAAATCCCACCCTCTCCGCCAAAAAAAAGCCCATCAGGGCTTTTTTTTATTCATGCATCGGGTTTGGCCGGATGCAAACCATCCAGCAACAACTTGGCGTGCCCAGACGGCTCGCCGACAATACTGGTGGCGACAATCAGACCTTGGCGATCAATCACGTAGCTGGTGCGTTTGGCAAAGCGGAACAAAACAAAATCGACGATGCTCCCATACAAGCGCGAAACCCTGCCATTGGCATCAGCGAGTATGGGTAGCCCGACATGATGGGTGTTGGTGAAAGCGGCATTGTCAGCCTGGTCGGCGATGGCGACAAAATACACGGCATAGCCCAACTCCTGAAATGCGGCCAGGCAATCCGCGTATTCCCGCAATTGCCCCAGGCAGCGTGGGGTTGGGTCACGCGGGAAAAACGCCAACACCACCGCCTGCCCCGATGTGGGCACGGTGACGGCATTGCCATGTTGGTCAATCAGCACAAATGGAGGCGCACGCGTGCCTTGTTTCAACGCCTCACTTCGCTGTGCGTAGGACACCACCAGCACAAAACAAATCACCAAAAACAACAGCAGCAGAAGAATTTCCATTTTGACATTCAAGTAGGGGACAGCGAGCACCAGGCTGGAGCCGCAGGCCCATTATCCCGCCTGACAACCCAATTACCACGCGCAAACACAGCGTGAATGCGCCTTATAGAGTGCGTTAAACTGCCATAGACGCCAAGTCGACGCCAAACAATACCGCCCCCGTAGCTCAGTGGATAGAGCGACCCCCTCCTAAGGGGTAGGTCACACGTTCGATTCGTGTCGGGGGCGCCACAGTTGGTTCAGGCAGCGGATCAATGCACGACAGTGGTTTCCGGCGGTGTCCGGCGCAACGATTGGCTGGAATTTTCGCCCATTTGCCTGGCAAAACTCACGTTTTTGGATGCCGCATGAATATACAAATTAAACCCGCCAAAATGTGATGCCGCGTAGTTGTAGGCGCCACCCAGATCCGATTCCAGCCGGTCAACCGCTGTGGCAAAAAACACCGGCGTCTTGTGAACCAAATCCTCGCCGGAGGAATAGACGATTTTGCGATTGCCGCCGGTGTCGTTTTTCTCCGCAATCCCGCCGGCCAAAAACTCCGGATAGAGGCGATCACGGCACTTTTCAAGGTAGCAGCGATCCGACATTTGCGCGATGATGTCGGCCGATCCCAGCATGCTGCCGAGCAGACGCAGCAGCGGATCGGCAATCAATATTTCCGCCACCCGCTTTTCAAAGCCGGTGAAGTGGATGAGTTCCGCAATCGAATCGGCATGCTCGGCCAGGCCGAGCGATGGCAAATACAGCCTTAAAAACGCGGCACCCCTGGACACGTGATTCAGCGTGTAAAAAGCGCCATTGGGCGCAATGTCATCGTCGGTCTTGCGCAAATAGCCCATGTCATGGAAAAGCGCGGCGATGATCCCCAACTGAAAAAATTTGACCCCAAACGCCGGTGTGGTGTCGCGCGAACGCTCGTAACCATCCATTAATCTT
>JANPNU010000542.1:0-9468 GCA_031427615.1 Burkholderiales bacterium | reverse complement strand
CCCTGATGGCGGTAATTCCCGGCGGATTGGTCTACGTTATTTCCGTGCAATTTTTGAATCGGTCGGTCGACTCATGGTTTGACGTCCCGGTTGATCGCGCCTTCGAAAGCGCCTTAAATCTTGGCCGTGCCGCGTTGGAGGCAAGTGGCAACGAGTTATTGCGCCGTTCACGCGATGCGGCGCTAAAAGCGGCGGACTCAAAAAGCGATGCCACTGGCATTGCCAGGCAACTTCGCCAGCAATACGGATTCGACGAAGTGGTGATTGTTGACGAGGACGCGAAAATTAAGGGCTGGCAGGGCGGCGGCGACCCAACACAGACAAACCGGACGCGATTAATGCCGGACAAACCAACGCTCACGGAAGTGAAAGATGCAATTTCCAAAGGTCCGCAAAAATTTACCGAAACATTAGGGGACCGCGTAATATTTTTTCGGGTGGTGATACTAATGCCGGCCGCGCCATCAATCGAAGGCACACGGACTATTCAACTCATGCAGTCCGCGCCTCGCAAACTGATGAAGGATGCGCAGACTGTTGACGCCGGCGCACGGGATTACCAACGATTGCAATTGCTGCGCGAAGGATTAAATCGCGTTTTTGGGTTAACCCTGACGCTGGCAATGGTGCTGACGCTTTTTTCGGCGATATCGCTGTCGTTTCTCTTGTCCGAACGTTTGTCTGCGCCCTTGTCTGCCTTGGCCGAGTCCACCCGCGCCATCGCCAAGGGTGATTTCACCAAGCTCAATCCAGTCAAGAGCCGCGACGAGTTTGGTGTACTCACCCAATCGTTTAATACCATGACTCGCCAATTGAGCGAGGCCTCAGAAGTCGTGGCACGAAAGCAACACCAATTGGTCACAGCCAATGCCTATCTGGAATCGATTCTCGGCAACTTGACCAGCGGGGTGGTAACACTCGATGCACACTTGAAACCAAAATCAGTCAACCGAATTGCCGCCAATATGCTTGAGGTTGAACCGGAGAAATTGCACGGACTCTCCCTGGCGGACTGGGGAACTAAATATTCTTCGTTGGTCGAAATGGTGGCTGAGATAGTCCAACAATTGACCATGGGACGTGATAAACCATGGGAAAAACAATTCATCATAATCAACGGGGCCAACGGGCCGGTTGGTGCCGTTCAAAATTCGCTGCCAAACGTTCCGCCAAATACTGGACAGACAGCAGCCATTCGCAATCGTACTTTGCTGGTGCGTGGCACCAAGCTTCCGCAATCAACCAATGCCGACTACATATTGGTTTTCGACGACATTACAGGCCTGATTCAAGCGCAGCGGGATGCGGCATGGGGTGAAGTCGCACGACGATTGGCCCACGAAATAAAGAATCCGTTAACGCCCATCCAGCTGTCGGCGGAACGGCTGCAAATGAAATTGGCCGAAAAATTACCCGATCTGGAACGCGATTTACTGAACCGGGCTACATCCACCATTGTTGCGCAAGTGAATGCTTTGAAGGGGATGGTCGATGACTTCAGCCTGTATTCCCGCGCCTCACGACTGAAGCCATGTCCGGTCGATTTAAACGAATTGGTAGCCGACGTGTTGACGCTTTATGAGACCATGGCGGCCAATATGAAACTAAATCTCGGCAGCAATCTCCCCATGATTTCTGCTGATCCTTCGTTATTACGCCAGGTTATTCACAATTTGATGCAAAACGCGCAGGACGCGTTTGCCACTTCGGAAACCGACGAGAAGCCCGTCGTCACCATCACTACCGGTCGTGATGACGGTAATTTGTTATTGACGGTTGCCGACAACGGCTGCGGCATTAGCGACGAAGTCGTGGCCAGAATGTTTGAGCCCTATGTCACAACCAAAACCAAGGGCACCGGGCTGGGATTGGCAATCGTCAAAAAGATTATTGACGAACACCACGGAACAATCAGCGTGAAAAACATACTGCCGCATGGCGCGGAAATAACGATTGCACTGCCGATTGAACCGATTCGCGATTCTGCAATTGAATTGGCTGAGACAAGTTAAACTGCATACAGGGAATGGTGATGCCAGCAAACAATATATTAGTTGTAGATGATGAAATCGGCATTCGCGAATTACTCTCGGAAATACTGAAGGACGAGGGGTATACCGTGAAAGTTGCCGAAAATGCACAAGCGGCCCGCAACGCCCGCCGTGAGGCGCGGCCCGATCTTGTGCTGCTCGACATTTGGATGCCTGACACCGATGGCATCTCGCTGTTAAAAGAGTGGTCACAAAACGGGCAATTGACCATGCCGGTTGTGATGATGTCTGGGCACGGCACCATTGAATCTGCCATTGAGGCCACGCGTATTGGCGCGTTTGATTTTTTGGAAAAACCAATCAGCCTGCCGAAATTAATTGCCACCGTCGGCAAGGCGCTGGCCGGTGGCCGTGTGCTGGCCAAGCCGGGATTGTCATTCGCGCACTTGGGGCGGGCAAAAGTAATCACGGAATTGAGGCAACGCCTTGATCAGGTCAGCCGCCTCAAGGTGCCGCTGTTGTTATCTGGTGAAACCGGCTGCGGATTTGAGCTGATCGCACGGATGGTCCACCTGCGCAACACACCCTGGTTCGCTCCAGCCGATCACAGCTGGCTGGCACAAAACCCGTTCGCACCGCTTGCGGAGGCTCGCGATGGTGTGCTTTTTCTGGAGGACATTGAAAGACTAAACCGCAATGAACAGCGCGGCTTGTCGCAGTTGATAACTAAGCTTGAAAAATTTAATGTTCGGCTGGTTGCGGCGACCGCACACTCGCTGTTGCCAATGATTGAGTCAGGTGAGTTTGATTCGAATTTGCACGCACAGTTGTCCGGCATAACGTTGCGGATCCCGTCATTACGCGAACACGCTGAGGACATTCCGGAGCTGGCCAGCACCATGTTGTTACAAATGATCGAGGCGAATGAATCGGTCATGCGGGCGTTCAGTGTGGGTGCGCTGAATAGTTTAAGAAATCTTGAGTGGCCGGGCAATTTGCCGGTGTTGCAAAACGCAGTGAAAACCCTGGCAGTAACGAGCCTTGCCACCGAAATTTCCGCTGAAGATGTGGCGCGGGTGGCGATCGAATTGGGCCTCAATATTTCCGCAGGTGACTCCCCGATGGGCGGGATTCCCTATGATTTACCTCTCCGCGAAGCGCGCGAACGATTTGAATATCAGTATTTTTTGCATCATATTCGCCGGGAAGACGGCAATATGTCTCGTGTCGCGGACAAGGTCGGGCTGGAGCGAACCCATTTGTATCGCAAACTCAAGCAACTGGGCATTCGGCCTTCAGGTAAAACAGAGTAAACGGCTGACGCCAAGGCGCTCAGCACCGCACGACTTGTGTGTCAATCGAGTTTGCCGATGCGAACCACCGTCAGCCCCGGCTTCACATGCACCAGGGTTGGCATGATGAGCACACAGTTGTCATAAGGTGCCAAAACAGGCTGTCCGTTGTCATGGGCAATCACGTCGCCTTTTTTGGCAATGATGTCGAGCCCCTTGGTGCCGTCGCGAAAACGATAGTTCGCGCTGTTGGCAATCAAGGCATCGGTCACGCGCACGACTTTGGTTGGCGGTGCTGGCGTGGCATCAATTTGTGTTTCCGCCTGATCACGATCCACACAGCCGGTTACACGCAAAAAACGCCACGTTGTCTGCCAGGCGACTCTCTCGGCGGCGTATTCCCAATGCTGACCACACTCAACCAAGAGTGCATTCTTATTCGACTGTGGGTCGCCAAAGCCGCCGTAATCACGCATGCGTGCGCCGTTTTTATGGCCCCGATCACTGACAATAAATTCGGGGACCCCAACCCGTTGTGAAAATGTGATGCCCTTTTCAAGCGCGCCACAAATCATCACCGGATCGTGTGGGTCTTGCATGGAGTGAATGTCAAACAGGAAATCAACATCATCGATGATTGGTCGCATCAGGCGCGCGCGGCGTAGTTCGACGGAGTCCCGCGTCCCATCCAGTGCTTCAGCTGTCCAAACCCGGTTGAAATCCTCATCAACATAACGATTGGTGTGCGGTTGGGCGGCATCCCAGCGATGATAGGCATCCACGTTGGCAAAAGACAGGGATAGTTTGCCGACGCTCGGGCGCAGATTCATTTTGAACAATCGATCAACCGCAATTGCGCCGCAAATTTCGTTGCCATGGGTGACCGCATTAATCATCACATGCGGGCCGGCTTTGCCGGAGTCAAAGGTGGTGACGTATTCAATCCCCGAATTGCCGGCGCGATATGCGGAGATGTCTGGGGGCGAAAGCTCCACCCGATAGGGCGATCCGCCAACGGCGATGCCGGGACTAATGGTCATGTTTGTGTCCGTTTCCGTGCGCGTGGTTATGGTCGTGATGGTGGTCGTGTCCGCAGTCAACGTGCCGCTGATCTTTCGGTAACCGGTGATGCGCATAGGCTGCGATTTCTTCAATCAAACGGGTAATGTCCTGTTTAAACAAATTGAAGTTTTCATTCGGCACGCGCGTTTGTTCATCCATGTACAACTTGCGATTAATCTCGACTTGCAGCGAGTGTTTGTTTTCACTTGGGTCCGAATAGGCACGCACCAATTCCACGCCTTTGTATGGATCGTTTACCTTGACGTTGTAACCCATGTCCTTGAGGGTGATTGCGACAAACGAGGTAAATTCCGGCGCGCAGGTCGTGCCATCACGATCACCCAATACAAAATCGGCGCGCTCAACTCCGGGGCCCTCGTCGGAAATAATGGACGAAACCGCCGGCATTGAATGGCAATTGATATGCCACACGGCACCATAGTGTTTGTGCGCCCGGTTAATCGTGTCGCGAAGGGTCTTATGGTAGGGCGCATAACACGTTGCAATGCGTGCCTGCACTTCGTCGACAGAGAGTCGCCGGTTATATATTGCCTCACCAGTATCGAGCAGCCGCCACACCAGACCAATACCCTTATCGGTTTTTTTTGTCATGTTTATTGGCCCCGGCCATGGGCGATCAAGCAGTGCCGGGTCAATATCCAATAGCGAACGATTGGGGTCGATGTAGCTGCGTGGAAAATGAGCCATCAGCAGTGTCGCCCCCAATTCGGGCGCGGCCGCATACAAAGCCTCAACGTGTGTGTCTTCTGCGCGGCGCAATGTGGCGTGATCAACCACATAACTAAAATCTTTTGGGTATTGTGTGCCGCTGTGCGGCGAATCAAATACCACCGGCACATCATGATCATGGGTTGTGCGCGATGGCAACAACGTAAAGGCGGTACTCGGTTGAATGATGTTTGACATGATGGGGGACGATTAAATCGTCAATTGGATAATCAATCGGAATTTAAATGGCAGGCGGCATATCTTAACGGTGCGATCTGCTTAAGCGGTGGTGCAGACTCGATACAGCGCGCCGTAGCATGTGTGCAGCGCGGATGAAAATGGCAGCCGGGTGGTGGATTCAATGGCGACGGAATTTCGCCAGTGACGGCGACAAAGTCCTTCTTTCGCACCGTCAACGACGGCACCTCTTTGAGCAACGCTTGCGTATATGGATGGTTGGGCGTGGCAAAAATATCTTCGGTTGGCCCTTCCTCAACAATCCGCCCCAGGTACATGACTACAACCCGATCCGACACATGATGCACCACGCCAAGGTCGTGGCTGATAAATAAGTAGGTCAGCCTTAGCTCTTCACGCAGTTTGATAAACAAGTTGAGTACCTGCGCTTGAATCGAAACGTCCAGCGCGGCAACCGCCTCGTCACACACAATAAATCCAGGCTTGACGGCCAACGCACGCGCAATACCAATGCGTGCGCGTTGACCACCCGAAAATTGGTGTGGGAACCGTTTCGCGAGGTTGGCATCCAGCCCGACCCGCTGCATCAGTCCAGCGACATATTGTGATTTTTCCGCCGCACAGACCAGCCCGTGGACAACCGGTGCTTCACCGATAATATCCTCGACGCGGAATCGGGGATTCAATGAAGCGTAGGGATCCTGGAAAATCATCTGGCTTTCAAGTTGCATGGCACGTTTTTCGGCTGAGATCATGGCGCTCACCGGCCGGCCGCGCCAAAATTTTTCTCCTGCTGACGGCTGATGCAATCCTACAACAATGCGGCCGAGTGTGGACTTTCCGCAGCCAGATTCACCAACCAGCCCCACCACTTCGCCCTCGTTGATGGTCAGGCTGACATCATCCACCGCATGTACGGTTTCGTCCGCCAATTTCGCGCCAAGTCGTTGCGCGATCTTGCCCGCCGCGTCGAGCTTTTTCTCGAAGCGCTTGGAAATGTTTTTAAGCTCTAATAACGCAGTCATTACCGAACCAAACTGATTGGGTTGGCTTGATCCGTGACAACCGGGCCGGAATGACCGGCGCGGAAAATCGCACTGTTGGCGCGCACTTTCCGACATTTCTCGCCCGAGTATGGCGTTGGTATTGCCGTTTCATTTTTCATTTTATGAATGTTCAAATAGAGTGCAATTTTTATTGCGTATGGCTGAACGGAAAATGACAACGGACAAAACCCTCTCCGTTCGCGACCAAGTCCGGCGTTGCTTCACACACTGCGGCACGGCGTTCACATCGTTCGCGAAATGCACAGCCGACGCCAATTTCCAACAATGACGGCGTCATGCCGCGAATCTGCCGCAAGGGCTGACCTCGCGGGTTACACGATGGCACCGACCCAAGCAAGCCACTGGTGTAAGGGTGCAAAGGCCGGTCCAGGACTTGGCTAACGATACCATGTTCAACAATTTTGCCGGCATACATGACGGCAATCTTGTCGGCCAATCCAGCAATGACTGACAAATCGTGCGTGATCCAGATAAGCGCTGTGCCGGTTTCGCGACAAAGTTTTTGCATCTCAAACAAAATTTGCCCTTGAATAGTGACATCAAGTGCGGTTGTGGGTTCATCAGCAACAATCACATCCGGTTTGTTCAGCAGCGCGATGGCGATGGCAACACGTTGTCGCATCCCGCCAGAAAATTGATGTGGATAAGCGGTCAGTCGCTCGTCCGGCGAGGCAATGCCGACCTGCGTGAGCGCATCACGACAACGGTCGCGGGCGGCGGCCTGACTGATCGATTCGTGTGCTGTTATTGCCTCGATCATCTGGGTGTCAATTCTCAGCACCGGATTCAGGGTCATCATCGGATCCTGAAAAATCATTGCAATACGATTGCCACGCAGCGTGCGCCATTGCTGATTATTGTATGCGGTAACGTCAACACCATTCAGCAAAATCCGGCCACCAACGATTTTTCCCGGCGCGTCAACCAGGCCCATCACCGAGTAGCCGGTCATCGATTTACCGGAGCCAGACTCACCAACCAATCCCAACACCTCGCCGCGTAAGACGGAAAATGAAACCCCATCCACGGCTTTCACCACACCTGCCTTGGTGAAAAAGTGGGTCTGTAAATTGTCGACCTGCAAGGTTGCTGTCATTTTTTTAGCCTGGGATTCATGATGTCTCTCAATTGGTCAGCGACCAGATTTATCGACATCACCGTCACCAATAATGCAACGCCCGGATAAAACGAAATCCAATATTTGCCACTCATCAAATAGGTAAAGCCGTTCGATATTAAGAGCCCCAACGATGGCTCGGTAATTGGCATACCCAGACCTAAAAAGGACAATGTTGCCTCGAGTGAAATTGCGTGGGCAACCTGCACGGTGGCAACGACAATTAATGGCGGCAGGCAATTTGGCAGCATGTGACGAAAAACGATGCGCGGCTTGGACAACGCCAGGATGGTGGCCGCATCAACATATTCCTTTTGTCGCTCAACCAGGGCGGAGGCCCGAACCGTGCGCGCGTAGTAGGCCCATTGCACCGTAACCAACGCGATGATGACCTTATCAACCCCCTGACCAAAGACTGCCAGCAAGATGAGTGCAATCAATATCGCCGGAAACGACAACTGGATGTCAACGATGCGCATGATGAGCGTATCAACCCAGCCCCCAAAATAGGCGGCGAGCATGCCAAACACCAATCCGATACTCAATGCAAACACGGTCGACAAGACGCCAACCCCCAGTGAAATTCGCAGGCCGTAAAAAATGCCGGACAACATGTCGCGCCCCTGATCATCGGAGCCAAGTACAAACGTTTTTCCCGCCATTGATTTTTCACCCGGCGCCAATTTGCCGTCCATCACATCCAACTGGGCCAAATCATAAGGATTTTGCGGGGAGATGAATGGCGCGGCAATCGCAATGCCAATAATCACAACGAGCAGCGCCAGCCCGACCAGCGCCAATTTTGACTCGGAAAATTCCGCCCAAAAGCGGCGCAAAGGCGACTCGGGAGGCGGTGCAACCGCTGGCGCAACACCGACTTCCGTTTTGATGTTTGTCATGTCAATGTCCGCCGCTCGTCGCGCCGCCCAGTCGAACCCGCGGATCCAGCCACGAGTAGACCAAATCCACGATCAGATTAATCACGATAAACAACGAAACAATCACCATCAGATAAGCAACGATTACAGGGCGATCTAGTTGGTTAATTGAATCAATCAACAATTTGCCGGTACCAGGCCAGGCGAAGATTGATTCGGTCACGATGGCAAACGCAATAACCGAACCAAACTCCAGCCCGATAATGGTCACAATCGGAATCATGATGTTTTTCAATACATGCACACCAATCACACGAGATGGCGAAAGCCCTTTGGCGCGGGCAAATTTGACATAGTCCTGCAGTACAATTTCCCGCACCTGCGCGCGGGTGAGCCGGATCAGCAACGAGAGTTTAAACAGAGCCAGATTTAATGCGGGCAAAAATAAATGCGACAGGCCATCAATACTCAAAAAACTGACCGGCACACCTAACAACAGCGTGGTGGTGCCGCGACCATTCGACGGTAACCAGCCCAAGTGAACTGCAAAAAACATGATCAACACCAGGCCCACCCAGAAAGTTGGCAATGAAAAGCCGACAATCGACAACGCCATAATGGCGCGGCCTACAAACGAATCCGGATTTAGGCCGGCGACCAGTCCCAAGGGTATGCCGAATAGTATTGCCATCAACATTGCGAACAAGGCGAGTTCGATGGTAGCGGGCATTTTGGACAAAATTAGCTCCAATGCCGGTACGCCAAACACAAATGATTTGCCTAAATCGCCGGTTACCGCCCCTTTGAGAAACACCAAATATTGCTCGTAAAGCGGCTTGTCCAGTCCAAGTGCAACTGTCGCACGCAGCCTCTCAATTTCATCCGCTTGCGGGTTGACCAATAATTCGATCGGATTGCCAATAGCAAATACGCCCAGAAAAACAATGAGCGACATCACAACCAATACAAACAGGGACTGACCAAGTCGACGAAGTAGATACGCGAGCATAGGGAAACGACCAATACAGGTGGCGCAGAATCGAATACCCCACCCGAAATTAAATGATACCGAATTATTTTGTTGGCTTTAAACCCATAGCCAATGTGTATTGATCGGTGCGTGCTGTGTATTTC
>JANPNU010000541.1:0-8809 GCA_031427615.1 Burkholderiales bacterium | reverse complement strand
AGACCACGGTGCCCGTCAGATATTCGGCATTCCAGGAGATTTTGTTTTGCCGTTTTTTAAAGTGATTGAAGAGTCGGCGATACTGCCGCTTTATACTTTAAGCCATGAGCCTGCAGTCGGCTTTGCGGCGGACGCCGCGGCGCGTATATCCGCCGCTCCTGGTGTGGCGGCGGTAACCTATGGTGCCGGTGCGCTCAATATGGTCAATGCGGTGGCGTGTGCATATGCTGAAAAATCCCCGCTGGTCGTAATCTCAGGCGGCCCCGGGCGTGGTGAGTCGGACAGTGGCTGGTTGTTGCATCACCAGGCCAAACGACTCGATTCCCAATTCAAAATATTTCGAGAAATTACCTGCGACCAAACGCGGCTGGATGATGCGGGACGTGCACCGGTCGACATTGCACGGGTGCTGGCAAGTTGCCTGCGCGAGGCGCGACCGGTGTACATCGAAGTGCCACGCGATATGTCCATTGCGCCATGCGAGGCCGTGGTACGCGCGCGCCCCATTGCAGTCGATGGTGAAGCTCTTGATGCCTGTGTCACGGAAGTTTTTTTGCAGCTGGGTCGGGCAAAGAATCCGGTATTGATGGTCGGAGTTGAAGTGCGGCGGTTTGGTCAGGAAACGGCGCTTGCGGAATTGGCATCTCGCTTGTGTATTCCTGTTATCACCTGCTTTATGGGTTGCGGGTTGCTGGCCGAATCAACCCATCCACCACTGGGCACGTACCTGGGCCTGGCGGGGCGACCGGAGATCACCGAGTTGGTCGAGAATGCCGATGTGCTGTTTTTGCTGGGCGTGATTTTGTCCGATACTAATTTTGGCGTGTCGAAACGGCAGATTGATCTACGCCACACCATTCACGCCAACGATGGTCAGGTCACCCTTGGTTATCACACTTATCAAAATATTCCGATTGCGGCGCTGATTGAGGCGCTGCTTGCTCGCTGCGTCGTGGATTCGACCCTTCAGCCATTTATTGCGACGACCCCCGCACCAATTGCTGCACCCACTCCCGCGCGACCAGTGGTGCCAGCAGCCGATTTTTCCGCAACGTTGGTGGCCGATGACCACACGATTGCACCCGATGATATTGCCCGTGCGGTTAATGACCTCATGGCCACCCATGGTCGGATGCCACTGGCAGTGGATGTGGGGGATTGTTTGTTCACTTCGATGGAAATTGATCATACCCATCGGGTGGCACCGGGCTATTACGCGACCATGGGTTTTGGTGTTCAGCCAGGTTTGGGGCTGCAAGCGGCGAGCGGCCGACGTGCATTGATTTTGGTGGGGGATGGCGCATTCCAAATGACCGGCTGGGAACTTGGAAATTGTTCACGGTACGGCTGGGACCCGATAGTCATCTTATTCAATAATGCCGGCTGGGGCATGTTGCAGAGTTTTCAGCCCGAGTCCAAATTTAATCATCTCAACGAATGGCATTTCGCCAGCATGGCCGCCGGCATGGGCGGGGATGGCGTACGGGTACAAACGCGCGCCGAGTTGGCCGCAGCGCTGACCAAGGCCGTCAGCACGCGCGGGCGCTTTCAACTAATCGAAGCAATGATCCCGTCTGGCGTGCTTTCCGCCACATTAAATCGCTATGTCGCAGCAGTCAGGCGCCTGTCGGCTGGTTGAATTTGCCAGGGCAGGATGACCGGGCGTCTGGTCACTTATACTGTCGCTCTTTGGAATGAATCTCCATTCCGTGAACGATGGGCCGTTTGGCCTGCCATACCGCTCGACAATGTCATCACTCGCCAACCCGCTCATTGCCGTTGAAAATGGCGACATTCCGCCGACTCATGAGGCGGAATCCGACCTGCGCATCAACCCACGCCGCAACCTGCAGAAGCTGTGGATCGGGCTGCTGTTGTCGTTGATTATTCATGCGCTGATGGTATGGCTGGTGCCCAAGCCGATTGAAAAAATAGACACACCGATGGCCAGCGAGCAGGGGTCCTTGCAAGTGACGATGGTTCCTCCGCGCGTCGATACCGCGCCACCGCCGATGGTCGCGCCGCCAAAGCCGACCGTGACCCCGCCACGGGTGATTGCGGTGACCAAACCGTCTTCGGTCATGCCAGCGGTGCCCGAGCCGCCACCGAAACCAGCCGAGGCCATTGTCCGTCGCAAGGATGAGCCGCCGATGGATTTTATGGCGATGCTCAATGCCCGTCGGGCGCAGCGGCAAGCCGAGGAAAATTTCCTCGCCAGACAAAATGCCGACGCGCGCAATGGTGAACGCGAAATGACCGATGTTGAAAAGGCCGAGGCGGGTTATCGGCGCAACACACAGTCGCTCGGCCGTGGGCAGGATGGCACCAGCGGCGTATTTCAAATCCAGAGCAAGGGCAGTCGTTACGCCGCATTTTCATTCCGTGGCTGGACGACAGATCGTGAACGTAGCAAATTCGAATTGATTGAAGTTGATGCCGGGATGGGGGGAGATGTGGAGCAGGCGATTGTGCGCAAAATGATCGGCCTGATCCGGCAACACTATCAGGCCAACTTTAATTGGGATTCCCGCCGACTCGGGCGAGTCGTGGTGTTATCCGCGCGGCCGGAAGACACCTCCGGTTTGGAAGCGTTTTTAATGCGCGAATTTTTCTGATGAGCAGGTTAGGTTCCTTAGGATTGTGAGGGTGATTCATGTATGCGCCAAATGGTATACACGCTGGTCGCGAACAACATCACAAACCATAAGAGGGACCAAACCTGCACGAGTACGCCCAGGACAAAATATTGATCCGCACAACCGCCATTTGCAAAAAAGTATTCGGGCAACCAATTTGCCGTCGGCAGGTTGTTTACAAAAATGCCAATCGGGTCGCGTGCGCACGCAGTCATGCCTGCGCCTTTCAGAACATGCCACGCAGCCAGTCCAATCCCGCAAACGGCGAAAAACACCGTGAGGAGCGCAACCCAAAGATGATGATAAATCGCGCCAATCAGTGCGGTGAAGCCCAATAACAGGAAGACGTATCGTTGCAAAACGCAGAGTGGACAGGGTTGTTGTTTCTCCGGTCCGTATTGCAAAAACCATGCAAACGCGAGCAGGCCGAAACAGATGGCGGCGATGCCCGCCAGGATGATGCGGGGTGAAATTTTATTCATGACCAATTTTCCATTGCATATTTTTGCGGCGATTGTTTTCAATTTGTTGGTTGGGATTTTATAAGAGTAGGCGAGATACCGTCATCCCTGCGAACAGCCTGCCCAAGCACGCTTAAACCGAGATTTTCCATTAGGCGTCCCTGCGGGACTGTTTGGGCTCAGTTTGGTAACAGCACGGACTATTTTTGGCGTATTTCCTGTTTTTTCCTCTCGAATAGCCAGCTATTCGTTCGTCAGTCAACAGAAAATCCACTCAAAAATAGCCTCGTTATCATCCCAAACCCTAATGGTAAATATCGGTTAAAGGTGGGGCAGGGATCCCGTCCTTTAAACGACATTTTAATCTTGCGAAAAAACTAATCAGTTAATGGGTGGTCTGGGTCCCAGCCGCCGCTGGGACGACGGTTGCGATTTGGTTAGGCTAAATCAGCGCCCGCAGTTCCCGTAACAACACCGACAGCATCGCCAAATCGTTTTCCCGTGCCGCTTGCAAATCCGCCATGATTTCGCGCATTCTGGCCAGCGCTTTGGCATGATGTTTTTCCCACGCATCAATCGCCGCGTCACCGGTTTTTGCCGTTGGCGTGAGCTTCAACACACTTTCTGCCAATTGCCGTTTGAGATTGGCAACATCGTCACGCATGGCCGCGCGTGCCATGGCCTGCCAATGGGTGTCGGTCGGCAATGCTGTGACCTGTGTATTCACCCAACGCAGTGATAGTTTTCCCACCAGCGAAAAATAAACCGACGCGGCAATGTCAGCCGGACGATTCATCAACGATGATGCCTCGACAATATCAAGCGCAGCGTAGACGGCATCGGTACGTGCCACCGCGCTGGCAATGGCAGCCGGCACGCCCTTGCCGACCAGTCGCGATTCATGTTCTTCCAGCGCTTGGCGGTCTTCGGCAGACAACAACGCAAGCAGCTCCCTTGCCACAGTGGAGACGCCGGCAGAAAAGTATTTCAGCACGTCAACAAACGGCATTTGCTCGGCGCGGCGACGCAGAAACCATAACGTTGAACGTAATACCAAGCGGCCAATTTCAATCAGCATTTCATTTTGTATGGCGGTGGGGATAACGTTATCGAGCGCATCGATTTCCTGCAAGGTCTCAGTGATGCCGAATATTTCCCGGGTCAACAAATAACTGCGGACGATTTCAGGTGCAGTCGCGCCTGTTTCTTCGCGCATTCGGCTGATGAAAACACTGCCGGTACGGTTAATAGTGCTGTTGGCAATTTCAGTGGCGATAATTTCACGTTTCAGCGGGTGTTTAAACATCACGTCCTTAAACCGCGTTCTGAGCGGGGTCGGGAAGTACGTCACCAATGCCTGCGCCACATACGAATCGTCAATTAGATCCGAGATCAATAACTCGTCATACAACTCCATTTTGCTGTACGCCAACAATACTGCGCGTTCCGGTGCCGTCATGCCGATTTTCTTTTCGCGGCGTACTGTCAGGACTTCCTCGTCCGGCAAATATTCCACTGCGCGATTTAAACGCCCGGCTTTTTCAAGGTGACGCATAAAACGTGCCTGGGCATCAAGCAATTTATCGGCGCGCACTCCGGAGACCGATAACGATTGGGTTTGGAAATAATTGTCTTTGAGAACCAGTTGTCCCACCTCATCGGTCATGGCGGCCAACAAGGGTTCGCGGTCGTCGGCTGTCAAGAGGCCGGTATCCATTGCGGCACCCAACAATATTTTGATATTGACCTCGTGATCCGAGCAGTCAACACCGGCTGAATTGTCAATCGCATCGGTGAAAATGCGCACACCGGCAATCGCCGCCTCCACCCGACCAAGTTGTGTTGCGCCCAAGTTGCCACCTTCTGCGACCACTTTGCAGCGAAGCTCATCGCCGTTGATGCGAATCGCATCATTGGCTTTGTCGCCCACTTCCAGGTTGGATTGGCCGCTTGATTTGAAATAGGTGCCAATGCCGCCGTTGTAGAAAAGATCAACCGGCGCTTTCAAAATGGCGCGCATCAATTCAACCGGTGTCATGGTGGCAATAGCGTCATCCATCCCCAATGCCAGTTTGACCTCGGTGGTTAACGGAATGGTTTTTGCACCCCGCGGAAAGACACCGCCGCCCTTCGAGATTAAAGACTTGTTGTAATCGTCCCAGGATGAGCGTGGCAGCGCAAACAGACGAGTCCGTTCGGCAAAACTCTTTGCGCTGTCGGGTGAGGGGTCGAGGAAGATGTGGCGGTGATCAAAGGCCGCCACCAATCGAATTTGTTCGGACAACAACATGCCATTGCCAAATACATCGCCCGACATATCGCCCACACCCGCAACGGTGAAGTCGGTAGTTTGGGTGTTGATATCGATTTCACGGAAATGGCGTTTGACACTTTCCCACGCACCTTTGGCGGTAATGCCCATTTTTTTATGGTCATACCCGGCCGAGCCGCCAGACGCAAAGGCGTCACCCAACCAATGCCCATATTCCGCCGATATGCCATTGGCAAAATCAGAGAAGGTTGCGGTGCCTTTGTCGGCGGCCACCACCAGATAGGAATCATCCGCGTCGTATCTGACCACGCGTTTGGGCGGGACAATTTTCCCCTTGATCAAATTGTCGGTGACATCAAGCAGACCACGCAGGAAATTTTTGTAACACGCGACGCCTTCGTTCATAAAGGCTTCACGATCACTTGACGGTGGTGCCATTTTTAGTACGAAGCCGCCTTTGGAACCAACCGGCACAATCACTGCGTTTTTGACCTGTTGTGCTTTGACCAGTCCCAACACTTCGGTGCGGAAATCTTCCGGACGGTCGGACCAGCGCAACCCGCCGCGTGCCACTTTGCCGAAGCGCATATGGATGCCTTCGATGCGCGGGCTGTAGACAAAAATTTCGTACAAAGGCTTGGGCTCAGGCAGGCCCGGAATTTTTGCCGACTCAAGTTTGATTGACAAATACCCCTTGCCTTGGTAGAAATTCGTTCGCAAACTCGCTTGGATCACGGCCAGGAAACGCCGCAATATTCGATCGTCATCGGCATTGGCGACATTTTCCAGCTGCGCAGAAATCGAACTCACCAATTCGGCCATGGCCGCATCGCGTTTGCCATTGATGTCTGGGTCAAAGCGGGTTTGAAACAGCTTGACCAAGTCGCGTGAAATGGCCGCATGGCCAGCCAAGGTTTGTTCGATATAGGTTTGGCTGAACGTAAAACCTGTTTGTTTCAAATACTTGGCGTAGGTGCGTAACACCAGAACTTCGTCGGCAGAAAGTCCGGCGGCAAGCGTGAGGCGGTTAAAGCCGTCGTTCTCAATAACTTTTGACCAGGCTTGGGTGAAGGCCTCCTCAAAGTTTGATTTGGTGGCATCAAAATCTAGGCCGGACACCAAATGACTCAAGCCGTAATCATGAATGTGAATCGGTGCCGCGTTGTTTCGTTCGATTTTGTAGGCGCGTTCGCTGATCACTCGGACACCCATGTTTTCCAACATGGGAAGGGCATCGGACAGGGTTATCGGTGCGGCGAGATGATAGGCCCGAAAACGAAGTTTTTGATTGTCAGGTTCGTTGTATAAACAAACGGTCAATGGCTGGACTTCGGTCAGGCGGCGGGTCGCGGCAAAATCATCAATGGCCTGTGCGGGATTCACATCTTCCCGATAGGCAGCTGGAAACGGTTGGACGAATTCGCGCTGTGCGGTATTGGCGGCTACTTCGCCCATCTTTTTCCTGACAGTGGCAAACACCCCTTCTTCCCAGCGGCGCGTTAGCGCAATAATTTGCGCTTCTAGGTGTTTGCTGTCGACCATCGGCTTGGCGCTCGGACTGGTACGCACCAACATGTGAATGCGCGCCAGTACGGATTCGGACAACTGCACATTAAATTCCGTTGAGGTTCCATTTAAGGATTGTTTGAGAAAATCCAGCAACTTGACGCGAACTTCCGTATTGTAATTTTCGCGTGGCAAATAGATCAGGCAGGAATAGAACCGCGCATAAACGTCGCGGCGAATAAACAATCGTGTTCGCGCTCGTTCTCCCAAATGCAAAATGCCGAGCGCAATCTCGAATAAATCGTCTTCAACAATTTGAAACAGTTCGTCGCGCGGGTATCCATTCAAAATGGTTTGCAGGTTTTTACCGGCGTGGCTGTTGGCAGGGTAGCCGGCGCGTTTCATCACATTGGTGACTTTGCGGCGTAACAGTGGAATTTCGATCGGGTCACAGTGATAACTGCTCGAGGTATACAGGCCGATAAAACGGCGTTCGCCAATGACCTGGCCATTGGCGTCAAATTTCTTGATGCCAACATAATCCAGGTAGCCGGGGCGATGTACGGTTGCACGTGAGTTGGCCTTGGTCAGTACCAGCAAGCGTGGTTCGCGAGCGAGCTTTCGCAGATTTTCGGGCAACTCATTAAAGCTGCCGGACACCCCCCCGGTATTGCGTTCGCGTAATACGCCCAAGCCGGAGCCGGGAACGATTTTCAGGACGTCCTTGCCGTCAACAATTGCCAATTCGTATTCCCGATAACCCAGAAACGTAAAATGGTTGTCGCCAACCCAGGTCAGGAAGTCACGCGCTTCGGTAATACGATCGGCCGGTACCGCCTTTTCGACCGCACCCATGTCGTTCAGAACATGGGCAACTTTTGTTTTCATGGTTGGCCAGTCCTCGACAGCAGCGCGCACATCGGCCAGAACGCTCAACAGCCCGTCGCCGAGTTCTTTGATGCGCGCCGGGTCTGAGATGCGCTCAATTTCAATATGAATCCACGACTCCAGCTTGTTGCCAGGGGTGGACGAATTAATGGACTTGATTGCTCCATTTTTGTCCCGTGTGACATCAAACAATGGGTGGGCAATTTGTTTGATTGCCACCCCTTGTCGATTTATTTCCATCGCAATCGAATCTACCAAGAACGACATGTCGTCGTTGATAAACTCGATGACTGTGGTGGCGGCCTCCCAGCCGTGATCGGCAAGGGTGGGCGTAAAGATTTGCATCTTTGGCGCACCGGACTTGAATTCACGTCCAAATGACAGCTGGTTGAGTAGAATCGCACCCCACGATTCGGCGTCGCGTGCCAAAAAATCGTCGTCATCAATGTCGGCAACAAATTTTTCCAGCGCCATTTCCGCTATGGCGCGGTCGGTGGCATTGGATTTCGCCTCAATGTGTTTTTTGATGTTTTCGACGATGGCGTCGGTGGCGTCTTTCAGGGCTTCACGAGTGACTGACATGGCGCGTTCTCTACTTTCCGGAAAAAAATTCTGAATGGGCCATTATAGTGCGTTGGTCCGGCCGCAGCAGTGTGCGAGGGGTTTTACACGGTCACATTCAGGTAAAAACGCACAGCGGCGAAGGCGGTGATATATTTTGATGTACCACTTAAAACAACACGTTTATGCAGGTCGATTTTGGTCAATAATGAACCGGTGCGGTTGGTAGGCCGTTGTTGTTGGGTGACGTGGTGTCCGCACACTGCAAGTTGTTCAGCGCACTGAATCATCATCTGCGGTAATTAATCCTGGATTTTCAGTCTTTCTTAACGGTCTAAACGGTCTTTATGCATGAGTGGCGGCGAATTCATCCTCGAAACAAAAAATCTCAGCAAAGACTTCCGTGGTTTCACAGCCGTTGATCAGGTCAACCTTCGTGTTAAACGCGGCACCATCCATGCGTTGATCGGCCCGAACGGTGCGGG
>JANPNU010000540.1:0-1886 GCA_031427615.1 Burkholderiales bacterium | reverse complement strand
CATTCAAGCTCATTACGCCCTCGGTAACCTATGTAATGCGTTCCAAGCCTGGCCCGGCGGCCAAACTACTACCGTCGGCGCATGCGATTGAACGCGAATTCAAAGTCATGGCCGCGCTGAAAAGGGCCGATATGCCGGTGGCGAACATGATTGCGCTGTGTGAGGACGAGTCGGTGATCGGGCGGGCGTTTTTCATCATGGAATTCGTCGACGGCAGGATTCTCTGGGATCCGGCGCTGCCCGGAATGTCGATGCTTGAACGCGCCAGGATTTTCGATGAAATGAATCGCGTCATTGCGCGTCTGCACCAGGTCGACTTTACTGCAATCGGACTCAGCGATTATGGCAAAGCAGGAAACTATTTCGAACGCCAGATCGCCCGCTGGACTAAACAGTACCGCGCATCAGAAACTGAAAAAATCGATTCGATGGATAAGCTCATCGAATGGCTCCCGCAACATATCCCGCCCGGCGAAGAAACTTCAATCGTTCATGGCGATTACCGGATGGACAATCTGATCTTCCATCCGACCGAACCCAGGGTACTTGCGATCCTCGATTGGGAACTATCCACGCTCGGCCATCCCCTGGCCGATTTCGCTTATCACTGTATGGCCTGGCATGTACCCCCGGATGCGTTTCGGGGTCTGGCTGGATTGAATCTTGTCGAGCTGGGCATTCCTGATTTCAATTCGTATGTTGCAAGCTACTGCCAACGCACGGGTCGGCCCGGCATCGAAAATTTCGAGTATTACCTGGCCTACAATCTGTTTCGAATGGCGGGAATTTTGCAGGGCATCATGAAGCGTGTCGTCGATGGAACCGCCGCGTCAGAGCAGGCGCTGGCGATGGGTAAGGCCGCCCGGCCGCTGGCAGAGCTGGGATGGAAAGTAGCCGAGAAATTGATCCATAAATAGCGGACAACAGGAAAATCATGGACTTCAACCATTCACCCAAAGTCGTCGATCTGCAACAACGCATGCAGGCTTTTTTTGACGAGCATATTTTTCCCAATGAACATCGCTTCCATGAAGACGTCGAGAAAAATACCCAGCTCGGCAAACGCTGGACGCCGACTGCCATTATCGAGGAACTGAAACCCAAGGCCAGGGCAGCCGGTCTATGGAACCTGTTCACACCCGACCCTAAGCACGGTGCCGGTCTGACTAACCTCGAATACGCACCTCTCGCCGAAATCACCGGCGCGGTCCATTGGGCGCCAGAAGTGTTCAACTGTTCAGCACCCGACACCGGCAACATGGAAGTGCTGGCCCAGTACGGCACACCGGCGCAACAAGCGCGATGGTTATTGCCCCTCCTCAGCGGAGAAATCCGTTCCGCATTTGCGATGACTGAGCCGGGCGTTGCTTCTAGTGACGCGACCAATATCGAAACGCGCATTGAACGCGATGGCGACGACTACGTCATCAACGGACGCAAGTGGTGGATATCAGGCGCGGGCGATCCGCGCTGCAAGATCCACATCGTGATGGGCAAAACCGATCCGGACGCCCATCCACATTCGCAGCAATCGATGATTCTGGTGCCTACCGATTGCGTCGGCGTTACCGTGATCCGCCCTCTCCCCGTGTTCGGTTACGACGACGCCCCGCACGGTCATTGCGAAATTGAGTTCAAGAATGTGCGTGTGCCAGCGAGCAACATCCTGCTTGGCGAAGGTCGCGGATTTGAGATTGCGCAAGGCCGTCTCGGCCCGGGTCGCATCCACCATTGCATGCGGCTCATCGGTTTGGCCGTCCAGCGCCTTTTCGAGGTCGGCGCGGCCAAGCTGGCCGTAGTTGGTGGAGTCAGCCAGGATGGCGATCTTTTTGAAACCGCGGCGGGTAATGGCTTCCTCGACAATCATCGGCGCCTGAATGCTGTCG
>JANPNU010000539.1:0-3181 GCA_031427615.1 Burkholderiales bacterium | reverse complement strand
TTATGTTGAAACGGGTGATGGGCAAGGCGTCGTTTGCCACCATTCAGGATGCCTCGGCGCGTATTCAGCTGTATGTCAACCTCGAAGGCGTGGGTGAAGAGGCGTTGGAAACATTCAAACACCTCGACCTTGGTGACATTGTTGGCGCCGAAGGGGTGATGTTCAAAACCAAAACAGGTGAACTGTCGATCAATGTTTCGTCGGTGCGACTCATCACCAAATCCTTGCGCCCTTTACCGGAAAAATTTCACGGCTTGACCGATACCGAACAGCGCTACCGCATGCGCTACCTCGACTTGATGGTGAATCCGGAAGTGAAGCGCACCTTTGAAACGCGCTCAAAAATTGTCGCCGAAATTCGCAACTTTATGGTCGATGCCGGCTATCTGGAAGTGGAAACACCAATGATGCATCCAATCCCTGGTGGGGCGGCGGCGAAACCATTTGTCACGCACCACAACACACTCGATATGCAGCTTTATTTGCGTATTGCGCCCGAGCTTTACCTGAAGCGTTTGGTGGTCGGTGGATTTGAGCGGGTTTTTGAAATCAACCGCAATTTCCGCAACGAAGGCATGAGTGTTCGTCACAATCCGGAATTCACCATGATGGAGTTTTATATTGCCTATCGCGATTTTCATCACCTGATGCAATTTACCGAGGACATGTTGCGCGCGATCGCGACCAAGGTGGTGGGCAAAACGTTGATTGATTATCAAGGCATGCAAATTGATTTTGGCAAAACCTTTGAGCGTCTGACCATGCCGCAAGCGGTGGTGAAATATTTTCCGCAATACACCGACGCAGACTTCAACAACCGGGCGACGCTGGAGACGCTGTGCAACAAACACCACGCACAGATCAAAGCCAGTGACACCATTGGCACCCTGCAATTAAAACTATTTGAAGAAACCGCCGAAGCCAAATTGATTCAACCGACCTTCATCGTTGACTACCCGGCTGAGGTTTCCCCCCTCGCCCGCCGTAACGATCACAACCCGGCCATCACTGATCGTTTTGAGCTATTTATCGCCGGCCGTGAAATCGCCAATGGTTTTTCGGAACTCAATGACGCCGAGGATCAAGCGGCACGTTTTCTTGAGCAGGTGCAAGCCAAAGAAGGCGGTGATGAAGAAGCCATGCATTACGACGCCGATTTTGTTCGTGCCCTCGAATACGGCATGCCACCCACCGCCGGCGAAGGCATTGGCATTGATCGCTTGGTGATGCTGCTCACCGATTCGGCGTCGATTCGGGATGTGATCTTGTTCCCGCAGTTACGGGCGAGTGATGTTGCCAAGTGATGTTGCCAAGTAACGTTGCGCAATGAGGTTGCGAAGTAGCGCTGCGCAATAGAATGTATTGTGCTCTATGCGGGCATCTTGATGGCTAGAAAGCTGGCGATAACGTTGCGTTCAGCGGCGCGCTTTAGCGCGTCCGCTGCAAGACAGGGTTATGTTTCATATCGCTTCAATCATCTTGGCGATTACGTCTCTCTCCGCATTACCCTCAATGATGCTCCAACCTGTGTGGACGGACCACATGATTACGCCTTGCCTTGCCCGTACAACCTGCACCAGTTGTGCATATTCCCGATGGTTCATCACCCAGCGCACGAATATCCTGCCGTCGCGACACCTCACGACAGCTATGACCCGAAAGTTATTGCCACCAACGTCGAACAAAGTGTTGTATGCCGGCTAGCGCCGGGCGGAAGCCAGAGCCTCGTTCACCAGCCCCTTCAGCGGTTCGTAACCAAAACTCGGCAGCGGCCTGCCGTTCACGAAAAACTCCGGCGTCTTGGTGACATTGAGCGCCCGCGCATCGTCAAGATCCTGCGCAATCACGCTGGCGATTTCGGGTGCCGTCATGTCGGCCCGCAGCTGCTCAAGATTCAGGCCGAGTCCTTCGAGGTGTTTCCAGACCAAGGCCACCTGCGGCTTGTGGTGCAGCACCCATTCGTTCTGAGCAGCCAGGAGGGCCTCCAGCGCTGGCCAGAACTTGCCCTGCTTGCGTGCCGCCTCCAGCACCGCCACCACCTTGTCCGAGCCGTCGTGGAAGGGCGCGTAACGCAGCACCAGACGGATCCTGTCGGGATTCGCCGCCATCATTTCCTTGACCAGGGGGTAGAACTCCCGGCAGGTCTCGCAGGCGGGGTCGAGAAACTCAACGATCACGACCGGCGCATCGGCCTTGCCGAGCGTCGGTGAGTGCATTCGCACGAGATGCACGCGGTTGCGTTCGGCCAGTTGCGCGGACTGGTCTATTTTTTCGCTCTTGTAAACCAGCATTCCAAGCAGGAACGCCAGCAGCAGGCCTACGGCGGCAACGATGAACAGGGTTTTCTGCTTCATTTTGAACTCCGAAAATATGCCAGAACAAACAATGCAATGATGGTTGAAAAAGCCACGGCCGACAGCAGGGGAATCGTCACAAAACCGAACCACTCGATCACCTTTTCCGAGCACGGCACTCCCTGCGTACAGGGCTTGAGGCCCTCGGGAATCACCCCGGCGATCAGGAGCAGGTGAAAGACGGCAAACAGCCAGCCGAGCACAGCCAACGGCAGCGCGTAGCGGACTACTTTCCGGTCGAAGGGGAGCAGTCCGATTGGCAGTATCAGTACCAGCGGAAACATGAAAATGCGTTGGTACCAGCAAAGAACGCAGGGCGGCAGTTGCATGACTTCGCCGAAAAACAGCGCGCCAAGCGTCGAGATGCTGGCGACCAGCCAGGCGCCAAAGATCAGTGTCCACGCCGTGGCTTCGTTACTCATGCGTGCAGAGGGTTCGGTGGTATTCATTGATAAATGATTTGGTAGCTGGTGGGAAACTGCGCCAGCAGTGGCTCGATTGCGGTTCCCCGAAGTGGGGCACGTGATCGATCGCTGCTCGACTTTGCCATTAGAAACGTTCTCACGACAAAGAGGGTCCACAAGCCCAGGCCAAGCCAGTTCCGGCGCATCCACTCACACGGCCGCTTCATATGAAACATAACGAATAGCGTTTATCTGACGCGCTGCCAAACTGATTGGAACCACGAACGCCTCCGCGACAGATAAACCTTGTTGGACTAAACCGCCAGTGAGGCGATTGCGATAGGGGGTTTGTTTCTGCTGCCAACCCGATTGCCTAAATTGTGGCACATATTGTTGCCGACCTGTGTGCGCATTGACGGGTGC
>JANPNU010000538.1:0-1966 GCA_031427615.1 Burkholderiales bacterium | reverse complement strand
GTGCGTCACCTCGGCAACGCGCTGGATGGATCGTGGTGCATTGAATGGTTTGTTCATAGGTTGAGAAATTCCTGGCTGCCAGTTCCGTGAAACTATTGGCGGATGCGGGCTTACAGCAGCATCGGCACCGCTGCCACAACGCATGGCGGCAGGACGAATTTCTTGTAAAGTGACGGGAGAGCCACACTGACCGGGGTCTTCAATCATGGGAATCGTAATCGAAGACGACTTGCTTGAAGCCGCACGCATGTCCGAGCCGGAAATCCGGCTTGAGTTGGCAGTCGCGTTGTATCGGCTGGAAAAATTCACCCTTGGTCAGGCCGCGCGCCTCGCGGTTCTTTCGCAATCGCGTATGCGCCACGCGCTGGCTGCGCGCGGCATCGGCCCGCACTATGGCGTCGATGATTTCGAACACGATCTGGACACGCTGCAACGCACGGCGTGATGGTCGTCTCGAACACGTCGCCGCTGATCGCACTCACCGAAATCGGCCTGCTGTCCCTGATCCCGCATCTGTACGGAAGCATCACGCTGCCTGGCGCAGTGTTTGACGAAATCACAGTTGCCGGCGCGGGCGCGCCGGGCGCGGATGAAATTCGCGATGCCGGCTGGGTCACGACAGTGAGGCTGGATGACACGCCGCTGGTTCGGGCGTTGAGATTGGAACTGGATGCCGGAGAAGCCGAAGCCATCGCCTGCGCGGTTCAAGTGGGCGCCGACTGGCTGTTGATTGACGAGCGGCGCGGTCGCTCTGCCGCCGAAAGACTTGGCCTGCGCGTGATGGGCACGTTGGGGATACTGATTGCGGCCAAGCGCGCGGGGCAGCTTTCAGCGGTCAAAACCGCCGTTCACGACTTGCGTGACCGCGCCGGCTTTTGGATGGATGACGCGCTTATGCGCAGAGTGTTGGTTGCGGCGAATGAGCAGTAAACGGTCAGCCGGCAAAGACGCTGATAGCCCTCTTTCCTCGACAATATCGCCCAATTCATCATCAAATTGACTTCGATCTCAAAAAATCTCGCTGCAACGATCACTTGTTCGGTAATTCTCTAGGACGCGTGACGGCTATTCTTGACGCTTTTTACTATCCAGTATTAGGAGAACGCCCGTGAACGACGACGCAGAACAGATGTTCAAGTTGGGGAAAAAATATAATCTCGCGTCCTCTCAGACCTTCGAGCCGGCGATAGCACGGCAGTATTTCGAACTTGCGGCTCGAGCAGGCCATCTAGAGGCAAACCGGTCGTGGGCTTTGATGTTGCATCAAGCTACCGGTGGTCCGAAGGACCTCAAGAAAGCTGTCGCATTGCTCGCGCATGGCTATTTTGGTTTGCGAGATTTTGAAGCCTTGGAATGTCTGGTGGAGGTGCTCCGAGAGGAAATAGATGATGGCCAAACAACTATCGATGATGTCAATGTGGTCTTGCTTGCCGATAAAATTGAATCTTTGCAAAAAATCTCAGAACAAGTGACGCACGAATTGCATCAACTGATCCTTCCTAAGGTTTCTGATCGGTAGGGTAGGAGGCGAAGATTAGAGCAGCGAACTAACATCCAGCATCGGGATTTGTGACGTGACGCGACATTGCTTTTTGCTGCTGACTATGGGTCTATGGGTATCTAGCCCGTTGGCTCAGCAGAGCCGCCAAGATCTTCAGCAGCAACTTGAGCAAATGCAACAGCGTCGGTTGCAGGTGGAATTGGAAACCGCCCGAATCCAAGCGGAAACGGATCGGATACGAAGGCAAACTGAACGAATGCAGGCCCCAAACGACGCCATTCTAGAGTGGCTTCGACAGGACAATGACAGGATGCGCGCCGAAACTGAGGCTAGGCGAATCAGGAGAATTTTGACCGAACAGGCGGCGGAGCAAGAGATCGGGGCAGCCAAAGTTGAAAAGGCTGCGAAAGATGCGAAAGAAGCCGCAAATAAAATTCAGAAAGAAATAAATCAAGCCGCCGTGCG
>JANPNU010000537.1:0-3129 GCA_031427615.1 Burkholderiales bacterium | reverse complement strand
CCGATGCACCACCATGGCCAGCATCCAGATTGGTCTTGAGCACCAGGGGATTGTTATCGGTTTTGAGAGTACGCAGTCTTGCAACGTATTTGGCCGACTCCCAATACATCACCTGACTGTCATTTAATGATGTTTCGATCAACATTGCCGGAAACGTACCCGCCTTGAGATTGTCGTAAGGTGAATAACTGCGCATATATTTGTATGCTTGTTCTTCGTTCGGGTTTCCCCATTCCAAATATTCCCCAACCGTCAGCGGCAGGCTGGCATCGAGCATGGTATTCATGACGTCCACAAATGGCACCTGGGACACCACCGCCTTAAAAAGGTCTGGGCGCAGATTGGTGATCGCCCCCATGAGCAGTCCACCGGCACTGCCGCCCTGAACGGCGAGCTGTGATGACTGCGTATATTTTTTGGCAATCATGTGTTCGGCGGCGGCGATGAAATCGGTAAACGTATTCATCTTTTTCATCATCTTGCCGTCGTCGTGCCATTGTTTGCCCATTTCACCACCACCTCGAATATGGACGATGGCGTAAATCACACCACGATCCAGCAACGCAAGGCACGACGAGCGAAATCCAAGTGGCATCGAGATGCCGTATGAACCGTACCCATATAGCAGTGTTGGCTGCGCCACGCCGGAATTGCGCAGCGATTTTTTGTACACCAATGAAATTGGTACCAATGTGCCATCTTTGGCTTTGGCGTGAATCCGCTCGACCTGATAATCATCAAGCTTGTAATCACCCAGTACCGGCTGCTGCTTTTTCAGGATGCGTTGGCGTTTGGCCACGTCGTAGTCGTACACCGAATTGGGCGTCACCAGCGAACTGTAGGTGAAACGATAAAGCTTGGTATCAAATTCGGCATTCTGGCCGGGTGAGGCATCGTAGGCTGTCTCGGGAAACACCATTGCATGCGGCTGCATGGTCTTGACATCAAAAACCCGCAACTGCGGCAGCCCGGATTTTTTTTCGATCGCGACAAAAAAACTCTTAAAAACATCCACGCCGTCAAGCTTGACGTCCTTGCGATGCGGAATGATTTCCTGCCAATTTTTGACATCGGCCGTGGCTGATACCGCTGCCTTGACCAGCCGGGAATTGCGCCCCGTATCGTTGGTGACAATCAGAAAATTTTTATCGTGATGGTCAACAAAATATTTGATGTTGTCTTTGCGTTTTTGATAAACAACAAATTTTCCGTCGGGCTTGGTGGCATCCAGCAATTGTTGTTCGGTGGTCTCGGATGACTCGCTGGTCAGGATAATGTAGGCATCGTCGCGCGTGCCATCCACTCCAATACTGTAAAGCTCGTCCTTTTCTTCAAACAACATGGGGTCATTCTTGACCCCAAGCTGATGACGAAAAAATTTGTCGGGGCGTTTGGTGGTGGCGTCTTCGGTCACATAAAAGACGGTTTTGTTGTCGTTTGCCCAGGCGAGCGAAGTCACACGCTCGATCTTGTCCGCCAGCACTTCGCCGGTTTCAAGATTTTTGAAATGGAGTGTGTACTGACGAAAGCCGGTGAAATCAACCGAATAGGCCAACAGCTTGCCGTCGGGGCTGACTTGCATCGCGCCGACTGCCATAAACTTTTGGCCCTGCGCCAGCGCATTGCCATCCAAGGTAATTTCTTCCTTTGCGGCCAGCGTGCCCTTGCGTCGGGTAAAAATCGGATATTGTTTGCCCATTTCGGTACGCGAGTTATACCAATAACCACGTTTCAAATAGGGCACGTTGTCATCCGTCTCTTTGATACGCGACAACATATCCTTGTAAAGTGTTTCCTGGAAACCATTCAGATGCCCCATCACCGCGTCCGTATGGGCGTTTTCCGCTTTCAGATAATCAACAACCGCCGGGTTTTCCTTTTCGCGCAGCCAAAAATAATCATCCCCCCGTTTATCGTTGAATTTTTCGAATGTCTGCGGAATTTTCTTTGCGATGGGTGCCATTGCCTGAGCCGTAATGGTTGGGGAGGGGGCGGACTGATTGCTGATTGCCTGGATGTTGGCCGATGCGGAATGGATCAATACGCCGAAACAAGCCGTGGCGGCCACGACAGAAACAACATGTATTCTGGACATTGCGAAGACCCTGCCTAAAATAAAGTCTATTATTATAAATCCCGCATCAAACAATTTTGGTACATTTGCTTAATCTCATTACCAACAGATAGGTCCCGATATTCCACCTGTTTCATATTTTTGACGACTATTTATGGCCAAGTTTGATTTCAATGAATCGCAAAATCAGCCGCCGGCATTGCAAGATACCAACCTGTATGCGAGCGATTCGGCATTGGTATCGGCCGTTGAAAAAAATGGCGGTGCGTGGAATGCCGCCAATGCGCACCACTTCGGTGAATTGCTGGGTCGCGGTGCCACACTCGAGCTCGGCAATCTTGCCAATAAGAATCTGCCCACTCTGCTCACCCATGACCGCTTTGGCAACCGCTTGGATCAGGTTGAATTTCATCCGGCGTATCACGAGTTAATGCGGATTTCGATTGAAAATGGCACGCACAGCCTGGCGTGGACCAGCACGAACCCGGGCAAATACGTGGCACGGTCCGCATTCGCATTCATGAAGCAGCAAGTAGACGAGGGAACGAGCTGCCCGCTGACCATGACATTCGCAGCCGTTCCCAGTTTAAAAATATCACCGGAAATCGCGCAGGAATGGTTACCAAAAACGTTGTCCAACGTATACGATCCGCGCTTTTTACCGCTGTCTGACAAACGTGGCGCCACTCTGGGTATGGCCATGACTGAACCACAGGGCGGCAGCGACGTCAGGGCCAATATCACCGTTGCGACAAAGGTGAGTGGCATTGGCGAGTATCAAATTACCGGTCGAAAGTGGTTCTGCTCCGCGCCGATGTCAGATGCGTTCCTGGTTTTGGCACAAACAGATAAAGGCTTGACCTGTTTTCTGATGCCGCGATTTTTGCCGTCTGGTAAAAAAAACGCCCTGCATTTTCAGCGTTTGAAGGACAAGCTCGGCAATCGATCAAACGCTTCGGGGGAGGTTGAATTTCACGCTGCCTACGCAAATATTATTGGCGACGAAGGTCGTGGTGTTGCCAATATCATGGAGATGGTACGCCATACCCGACTCG
>JANPNU010000536.1:0-2576 GCA_031427615.1 Burkholderiales bacterium | reverse complement strand
CCGGCCTGTCGGTCGAACAAATCTACATTGATATTCCGGCATTGCAGATCAAAGAAAAATCAATCCAGCCAACTCGATCGGACCTCTTGCCGATCGCCGATGCCAGTACCCAAACCTTACAACTCCGTCTGGATCTGCCGGCAGGCTTAAAACTGGCGGTACCGGGAATGTTCGCACGCGTATGGCTGCCGGTATCCGCAACCGGAAGCAGCATTGGCATGGCCGCGACATCTGACCCGGTTCGTATTCCGACACGAGCGGTCGTTCGAAGGGCCGAAATGACCGGCGTCTATGTGATGAATAGCGATGGCAAACCAATCCTGCGGCAAGTGCGCCTGGGCCGGATTGATCGCGACATGGTTGAAATACTGACGGGTGTATCGGTTGGTGAACGAGTCGTGTCCGAGCCACAATTGGCGACAGCCTTAACTGCAAAGGCTGACAAGTGAGCACACCTGACACAAAATTAGGCTGGTCCGGGCGAATTGCGAAGACATTTTTGCGCGAACAAATTACGCCGCTGATTGCCTTGTCGTTGCTACTGGTCGGTGGTTTTGCCGTGTTGATCACGCCGCGCGAAGAAGAACCACAAATTAATGTGACCATGGCCAACGTCATCATCCCCTTTCCCGGGGCGGCGGTTCGTGATGTCGAGAAAATGGTTGCCACACCGGCCGAACAAGTGCTATCACAAATCGCCGGTGTTGAACACGTTATGTCCGTTTCGCGGCCTGGCATTGCAATTTTGACAGTGCAGTTTAAAGTTGGGGTTCCGCGCATTGACGCGCTGGTTCGATTGCACGATACCCTATCCGCCAATCGTGACTGGTTACCGGCGTCACTCGGTGTGCTTCAACCCCTGATGACCCCAATGGGAATTGATGACGTGCCGATCGTCGCGCTGACATTACATGGCCGCGATATCGGCGCATTTGATCTGGAGCGGGTTGCGCACAGTATCGAGGCCGATCTAAAAAGAGTCCCTGGTACCCGCGAAGTGCGAACCATTGGTGGACCCGGTCGCGCCATCATGATTGAAATCGAGCCCGCCAAACTCGCCGCCGCATCGATAACCATTGGCGACATTCAGCAGACTATGAACTCGGCGAACCACGGCCTGTCTGTTGGCGAGTTGTTGAGTGGTAATCGCGCGGTTGCCATTGATGCAGGCCCGTTTCTGGAATCAGCAAAAGACGTTGGCGAATTGATTGTTGCGGTTCGCAACCGCCGACCGGTTTTTTTGCGGGAAGTGGCCACCATTCGAGACGGCCCGCCACCGGCGCAACGATACGTGTCGCACGGGACCACCGGAAAGTCTCCGCAATTATTTCCGGCGGTCACTATTGCCGTGACCAAAAAACCAGGTGAAAACGCAATTGATGTTGCCAACGCCGTCATCCAGCGTGTTGGCATGTTGCGGAATACCGTGATTCCTGACGCCATAGAAGTGACGCAGACCAGAAACTACGGCGTCACCGCTGACGACAAGGCAAAGAAATTAATACAGAAACTGCTATTTGCCACCGCTGCCGTGATTGCATTGGTCTTTGTCGCGCTTGGCCCCCGGGAAGCGGCCATTGTTGGTGTCGCCGTCATCCTCACGCTCGCCGCAACCCTGTTTGCGTCGTGGGCGTGGGGATTTACCTTGAACCGGGTATCGTTGTTTGCGCTGATTTTTTCCATTGGTATCTTGGTTGATGATGCCATCGTGGTGGTTGAAAACATTCATCGCCACCAATCACTTTTTCCACAAAAGACTTTGGCCGAGTTGATCCCCCACGCCGTTGACGAAGTGGGGGGGCCGACCATATTGGCGACCTTTGCTGTGATCGCCGCACTGTTGCCCATGGCCTTTGTGAGCGGTTTGATGGGCCCCTACATGAGCCCGATCCCGATCAACGCGAGTATGGGGATGCTGATTTCGCTTGCAGTGGCATTTGTGATCACACCGTGGCTGGCCAGAATTTGGCTGCGCCATGTGCCACACGAGGGTGATGTCGCCTCGACCGGTGGACTAAGCGCAAAACTGACCCCCCTGTTTCACCGCATATTCGTCCCGTTACTCGACGATACGCGCGGCCCGCGTGCGCGCCGCCGCCTTGGCATCGGTGTCATGATTCTGATCGCGTTTTCGTTACTGCTGCCAGCGATAGGTCTGGTGCAATTAAAAATGCTGCCGTTTGATGACAAGTCCGAATTTCAAGTTGTTGTTGATATGCCCGCTGGCACACCTTTGGAAAAGACCAACGCGGTATTAATTGAATTGGGCGCACACCTCGCCACCGTTCCGGAAGTTACCCACTACCAGACCTACGCCGGTACGGCCGCACCAATCAACTTTAATGGCCTGGTGCGCCAATACTATTTACGGGCAGGCGGCGAAGTCGGCGATATTCAAGTCAACCTTGTTGATAAACAGCATCGCGCCGATAAAAGTCACACCATTGCCATGCGGGAGCGCCCCGCGCTGCAGAAAATCGGCAAACGCTTTGGTGCCAATGTAAAAATTATTGAAGTCCCCCCCGGCCCGCCGGTCTTGGCACCGATTGTTGCCGAAGTGTATGGCCCGGAGGCGG
>JANPNU010000535.1:0-3661 GCA_031427615.1 Burkholderiales bacterium | reverse complement strand
ACTCAAACGTTTCGCGATCATCGCAAAAATGACCCCAATTGCTACAAATCGATTTGGCGCAAATCGCCAGATTATCCGAGCAGGTTGCCGTGCGTCGTTGAGGCCGGTAAAGCCATTTCGAATTCTCCGCAGCAGAGGCTCATCGCTAGGTGGTGGGGCAGGCCGGCCATCACAAGCACCGATCCAACCTGGAGCGAGCAGCACTCGATCATTTTGCCCCGCGCTAATCCTGTAGCCAAGATCGATATCGCCGAATGAGTGCCAATATGTAGGATCGGTTCCGCCAAGCCTGTCAAGCGTTTCACCGGGAACTAATACGAAATTTGCGTTGAATGTATCGGCAGGTTGTGTCGATTCGTTAGGTTCGATTAGCGCGAGCGTGAGTGGGCGAAAGCGGTTGGGGCACCAGAAGGCGGAATAGGTCGTCTGTGTGCCGCCGGTGACATGCGTTGACCCCACCAAAGTAGTTGGGCACTCTGTGTTAAGCCTTTGCCAAAGAGAAAGGAACTGCCCTACCGCTAACGGGTTCACGCGAACATCATCATTAAACAGCAGATAACCATCAAATGGTCCATATTGCCGAGCTACCGTATAGATTCGGTGCATACCTCTATTCCAGAAAAGATTGCCTCCACTGGTGGTAATCTTGATCTGCGGATATGCGGCTGCAACTTTTTCACCAGTCCGATCCGGCGATCCATCGTCGAGAAGGAAAATTTCGGCATCTATGCCGTTGCTCTCTAGCGCCTCGATCAAATATCCCAGATTTTCTAGGGTTATTTCACAACGGTTATAGCAGGCGACCAGGACCGCCACTCTTGCCGGAGTCGATTTGTCCGGATGCGCGACGTCAGCTATTGGCACGCCAACTTCCATTGTCATTTCGCCCCATTGTTGCCAAACCGCCTACTTAGCTCGCCCGCCGCATGCATCAATCGCGTTCGGCTCAACATGCCGTCACGCGCAGCGAGACTCCAAACCCATATGACCATGGTGAACTCCTGAATTGTCAGTGCCGCCGCCATGCCCGTGGCTCCAAAATGGGCAACACCTATCGCTCCCACGGCAACTGTCACACAGCTCGTAGCAAAGTAGAACCAAGTGAAAGCCGCATGGCGATTGACCGCAAGGATCAGGTTGGACAGCGGATTCCACGCGCCGTTAAAGAGCATCGCCAGCGCGAGTAAGCCGGTCAGTGTCAATGTAGGTTGAATTTTGGAACCGGTCCAAGCCATCACGAATGATTGACCAAAAACCATGAGAAATATCGCCCATGGTGCCAGTACCAACAGCGGCAGGAGAAGGTTAACAAAAACAAGCCGCGTCTTCTCGTCTTCGTTACCTACCGCATTATGTGTGGTATAGCGGGGCATGCTGGCAACGCTCAACCTAGTCACAAATTGAAGCGCGGTCCGGCTTAGTGTGCGAACCGTGGTGAACGCTGGTACGCTGGCGGTGCCGCCAAACACGCCTATCACAATTACTGAGCCTTGCAGCATCACAGCACTGGCGACCGAGTAAGCGAACGCGGACAATCCTGGCCGTAGCAACATCCGCGCAACACTTATGTCAAACCGCGAATGTCCGCCCTTGAGCCACGGGGCAATGCGCAGGATAAAAATTGCCTGAGCAATGGTGCCAGCGCTACGAACAGCGGCGTACGCAAACGCCACTCCGAGTGGTCCCGCCCCCATCCATGCGGCTGCAAGTGCTATGACACCTTCGAGCAAGCATACGGTTACAAAAAAAGTGCCACCAAGCGCGAATGCATCAGCCGCCCGATAGGCCGATGCAATAGCTTGGTTAAGCAGTGCAGCGATGCCGTAGACCAGCAATAGGGCGAACACCAATTTTTCCTGGCCATCACTGACGTTGTGAGCGAACGTGAGCACATCAGGCCATGTAACCAAAAAGACAAAAGATAAAACTGCTGCAATAAATATGCCGAAGGCCAGAGTAACTCGCCACAATACGCAGTAAATACGAGCGGCCAACCCAGTGTTGCCTAATGCTGCCGCCGCCGTCATTTCGTTGGTGCCAGCCACTATGAGTCCCAGATCACCTATGGCTAGAGCCGAGGGCAGGGTGAAAAGCAGGAGCCAAGCACCAAAACCTTGGACGCCCCACAAATGGGCTAGAATCGGTACGGACACCAATTGCAGTAACAGAGTGCTAAACTGGCCATACATGCCGACCGCCGTCCCCCGCGCGACCCTCGTATTTGCTAGTTTTAGGAGTTCGCGGAGGAAGATGGAGAAGCCCTCGTAGCGCCGAGATCGGAGCTTCATCATATTCTTGCCTTGCGACGCGGAAGTTTCAACAGACGCCATACTGTAAGGCAATTTGCGGTTGCCTTTGCGGCGACGACCGCACATGGCATATGCAACTTTAGTGCGGGGGGCTGGAGATTGCTAGGGCTAAAAGCTGCTGCTCGCAGGGTTCTGCATTGGGTTGGCCTTGATATGGTCAGATATCAGCGGCTCTTGCAGTTAGAAGTGTCTGAGCGCTCTGCGGCGGACATTAGGTTCTTGCAAACACTACCGAAGGAAAGTCTTTTCCAGGCACTTGTCTTGCTGCCAGTTTCCCAGTCACAGATGCGGCAAGATCTTTTCGTTTTGAGCGAATCTGCGTTTCGTCGCGAAGGGTTTTTCGTCGAATTTGGCGCTACTGATGGCAAGGCGATTAGCAACACTTGGCTGCTTGAAAAGCAATTCGGGTGGAGCGGGATTCTCGCTGAACCAGCTCGATGTTGGCATGATCAATTAAGGAAGGAGCGCACTGCCAAACTCGACTTTGATTGTGTTTGGAGCGCTACTGGCGAAATTTTTGAATTTGCGGAAACGGAGGACGCAAAATTATCCACGCTCGCAAGTCATGCATCAGCAGATGCACACGCTTCTGCGCGCAGACGGTCAAAAAACTACGAAGTTCGGACTGTTTCACTTAATGACCTTTTGGATCGTCATGATGCCCCTAGACAAATTGATTATTTATCAATTGATACTGAGGGCTCCGAGTACGAAATACTCTGTGCTTTAGACTTTGATCGCTATCGCTTTTCGGTAATCACATGTGAGCACAATTTCACCCCGAACCGCGAAAGGATACACTCTTTGCTGACCGCTAATGGGTATCGCCGCAAGAGTGAGGAAGTATCTCATTGTGACGACTGGTACATATTGGTGGAATAAAGCTGTTGCCGCTAGACGCTGAACAGTTCAGGTTCGGTTGAAATTATCGGTTCGGAAAAGCCATAGACCGCTTCATGAATGCAGGTGTCTTGGCCGATCTTCGGCCAGCAGTGCCCCACCCCCATCACCGCGTCGGAACCGGCACTTCGCCCGAATAATCGTAAAACCCCCGCCCGGTCTTGCGGCCCAGCCAGCCGGCCTCGACATATTTCATCAAGAGCGGCGCGGGGCGGTATTTGCTGTCGCCGGTGGTGTTGTAGAGCACCCGGACGATGTCGAGGCAGGTATCGAGCCCGACAAAATCGGCCAGCTCGAGCGGGCCCATCGGGTGGTTGAGGCCAAGGCGGCAGCCCTTGTCGATATCGGCGATATTGGCTGTGCCCTGGCCCAGCACGAACACTGCTTCGTTGATCATCGGCAGCAGGATCCGGTTGACCACGAACCCGGGCTCGTCCTCGGCCTGGACCACC
>JANPNU010000534.1:0-3099 GCA_031427615.1 Burkholderiales bacterium | reverse complement strand
GGGCCATTTTTACTCGACCCCTCAACCAAAGGCGGGTTGGGTTTGACCACCGCCAATTTTGGTTTGGTGTATGGTACTTTTGGCGTTCTAGCGCTCACCCTCGGCGGCTTGTTGGGCGGTTATACAATCTCGCGCGGCGGCTTAAAAAAATGGATCTGGCCGATGTTGTTTGCGGTGCATATTCCCAATCTGGCATTTGTATTCCTGGCCTATACGCAGCCAGCCAGCCAGTTGGTGATTGTGTCGGCGATCATGATTGAGCAGTTCGGTTACGGTTTTGGTTTTGCCTCGTACTTGTTGTTCATGATTATGGTGGCCGACAATAATGGCAAAGGCATTCATAAAACTGCACACTACGCCATCTGTACCGGCTTCATGGCGCTGGGCATGATGTTGCCAGGCATGATTAGCGGCTGGATACAAACCCAACTGGGCTACCCGCACTTTTTTATTTGGGTTTGTATTTGTACGATTCCGTCGATCATCGTGACGCTGTTTTTGAAGATTGATCCGGCGTTTGGAAAAAAGGCCGACTGACATGGGTGCACTGCCGGTGTCGGCTCGTCTGGTGTCGCTGGATGCGTTTCGCGGCTTTACCATCGCCGCCATGGTGCTGGTGAATAACCCCGGTGATTGGGGCAATCTTTATCCGCAACTTGCCCACGCCGAATGGCACGGTTGGACATTCACCGATTGGATATTTCCGTTTTTTTTGTTTATTTGCGGCGTGTCGATGACGTTTTCATTGGCCAATAAACGTGCCGCCCATCCGCATATTGTTGAAGACCGTTTTGCCATGATGAAGTCGTTGTGGAAACGTGCGGGCATTATTTTTCTGATTGGCCTCGCGCTCAATTTCATTCCCAATTTCAACCCCGGCACGGTTCGCATTCCGGGTGTATTACAACGCATTGCGCTGTGCACCATGTTGGCGGCACCGATCGTGTTGTATTTTAATTGGCGTGCACAATGTGCCTGGATTGTTGGTTTGTTGGGCTTCTACACCGTTGTCATGTTGTTGGTGCCGGTGCCGGACATCCACGGTGTGATCGCCGCGGGCGTGCTTGAGCCGGGACGCGACGTTGGCGCGTATCTTGACCGCTTGTTTTTGACCGGCCATATGTGGGCAAAATCCAAAACATGGGATCCAGAAGGGTTGTTCACCACCATTCCCGCGTTGACCAGCATGTTGTTTGGTGTGTTGCTTGGCCACTGGCTCGCACGTCCTGTTGGTCACGCGAGCAAAACCGTGTGGATGATGATGATGGGGTTATTGTGTTTATGGATCGGTGTCGTGATCGATGCGACTTTTATGCCGATCAACAAGGGGCTGTGGACCACTTCCTATGCCATTTTTATGACCGGTTGGGGCTTGTTGATGTTCGCCATTTTTTATTGGTTGATTGATGGTTGTGATTCGGCGAGGATACGCACACAGGCACAGAAGTGGCTGCGGCCGTTCACTATTTTTGGCATGAATGCACTGTTCATTTTTGCGTTTTCCGGACTGCTGGCAAAGATGCTGGGATTTATTAAGTTCACTCAGAGTGATGGCAGTTTGTTATCGCTAAAAGCCATTCTGTACGCACCGATCAAAGCATTGCCAATAGCCGCTGTTAATCAATCGTTGTTGTTCGCAATTTTGTTTAATCTCGTCATGTTCTTTATTGCGTGGATCATGTGGAAAAAAAAATGGTTTATCAAAGTTTAGATTTCAAGAAATTACCTGCGGCATTGTCCCGCGTATGTTTCGGCTTGGTGGTGGCTTTATTAGCCGCCTGCGCCGAGACCGGGCCCAAGTCGGCCGATATTTCCACTGGACCACCGGCGGTTCCGCGCGAGTTTCGTGCCGTGTGGGTCGCCAGCGTCGCCAATATTGATTGGCCGAGCAAACGAGATTTGACGGTCGCACAACAACAAGCGGAAATCGTCAGCGTGCTTGATCGCGCCAAGGAGTTGAATTTGAATGCGGTGGTGTTACAGGTGCGCACCAGTGCGGACGCCTTATATGACTCTGCCATTGAGCCGTGGTCAGAGTATTTGACCGGTACGCAGGGTAAAGCACCGGAACCATTTTACGACCCGTTGAAGATGTGGGTTGAGGAGGCGCACCAGCGCGGTTTGGAATTGCACGCCTGGTTTAATCCCTATCGCGCGCGCAGCAATCAAGCCAAATCAGTCAACGCAAAAAGTCATATTGCCAATACCAATCCGGCGGTGGTGAAAGCTTATGGCGGTTTTTTGTGGATGGATCCGGGTGAGCCCTCGGCCTCGGAGCAGACCTTAAAAGTGATATTGGATGTGGTGCGCCGGTACGATATTGACGGTGTCCACATTGACGATTATTTTTACCCCTATCCGATTCCGGTGCCCGGCTCGGCCGTGCCACCGCCATCCGCCGATGATACGCCTCAGCCGCGCGCCGAATTGCCCTTTCCCGATGAACCGGCGTGGCAGGCATATCTAAAAAATGGAACCAGTCAACCTGCACACAATGGGTCCGCAACCACGGCAGCAAAACTTTCGCGTGCCGACTGGCGGCGTCAAAATGTAAACAATTTGATCGAGCGTATTCACTTTGGAATTAAAAGTGAAAAGGCGTGGGTGAAATTCGGCATCAGTCCGTTTGGATTAGGCAAGCCGGAAAAACGTCCGCCTGGCATTGCCGGTTTCAGCCAATACGACAAACTCTATGCGGATGCCGAGTTGTGGTTGCAAAAGGGCTGGCTTGATTATTTCACCCCGCAACTTTATTGGGCGGTTGATCAAAAGGCGCAAGCCTATGGGGTGTTGCTTGATTATTGGGCGAAAGAAAACACCATGGGCCGCCATTTGTGGCCGGGCCTTTATACCAGCCGAATCAATGACACGGATAAATCCTGGCAACCTGAAGAAATCATCAAGCAGATTGATTTAACGCGCGCCAAAAGCGCAACCGATCCATTGGTCAGCGGCCATGTGCATTTCAGCATGGTGGCGATGGTGCAAAATCGGCGTGGCCTGAATGATCACCTCAAAACAAAGCTTTACCAGACTCCGGCGCTGATTCCGGCGTCCCCGTGGCTGGGAAAAAATGCGTCGCTGGTGCCGGTGGTCACC
>JANPNU010000533.1:0-2564 GCA_031427615.1 Burkholderiales bacterium | reverse complement strand
GTGGTGTTGCGGCATCGCCCGCATGGTGTCGTGGGCATATTTGGGCCATACAATTTCCCGGGGCACCTGCCAAACGGACATATTGTGCCGGCGTTGATTGCCGGCAATACCGTTGTGTTCAAGCCGTCCGAGTTGGCGCCGGCTGTGGCCGCCGCGACGGTCAAATTGTGGCAGCAAGCCGGACTGCCGGCCGGAGCCATCAACCTGTTGCAAGGCGCGCGTGAAACCGGCGTGGCACTGGCCAATCACGCTGCGCTGGATGGTTTGTTTTTCACCGGAAGTTCGGCGACCGGTCACGCCATTCATCAGGCCTTTGCCGGCAAACCGGGAAAAATTTTGGCGCTAGAAATGGGCGGCGTCAATGCGCTGATTGTGGGGGACATTGTTGACGTGGATGCCACGGTTCATCACATCGTGCAGTCGGCTTATATTTCGGCCGGCCAGCGATGCACCTGTGCGCGGCGCTTGTATGTTGCACAAGGTGAGGCTGGGGATCGGTTGTTGCAGCGATTGGTGTCGGTCGCGGCATCATTGCGGGTTGGCCGTTTTGATGCCGATCCGCCGCCGTTTATGGGCGCGGTTATATCCATTGATGCGGCTGAAAAATTACTGCAGGCGCAACACATGTTGCTCGCCAGCGGCGGCCGCGCGCTGCTTGAAATGAAATTACTGCAAGCCAACACTGCCTTATTGTCGGCGGGATTGATTGATGTGACCGGCGTAACTGATCGGGTGGACGAAGAATATTTTGGTCCGTTGTTACAACTGATTCGGTACCAACATTTTGACGATGCCATCCAACACGCCAACCAAAGTCGATACGGTTTGGCGGCGGGATTGTTGTCGGTCAATCGTGATCAGTACACACGGTTTGAGCGCACCATTCGTGCCGGCATCGTCAATTGGAATCGTCCACTCACGGGTGCGTCGAGCGCCTCGCCCTTCGGCGGGATTGGTGCCTCGGGCAATCATCGCGCCAGCGCGTATTACGCGGCCGACTATTGTTCGTATCCGCAGGCAGGTCTTGAATCTGAGTCCATCACGCTGCCCGACAAACTGTCACCGGGGCTAACGTTATGAGTGCACACGAGTGGAATTTTGACGGGCTGGTTGGGCCAACACATACTTACAGCGGATTGTCGTTTGGCAATATCGCCTCGACCAAAAATCGTGGTGCGGTGGCCAATCCAAAATTGGCGGCATTGCAGGGCCTCGCAAAAATGAAGGCGCTGCATGATCGTGGTTGGAAACAAGGGGTGCTGGCGCCGCAGCAGCGACCGGATATCGAAGCGTTACGATCGCTTGGATTTGGTGGTGATGATGCCGCTGTGTTGAAAGCCGCCGCGCGGGATGCCCAGGCGGTTTTTTATGGCGTGATGTCGGCTTCATCGATGTGGGCGGCCAATGCCGCCACCGTCAGCCCGGCTGCCAATACCAGCGACGGTCGTGTGCATTTCACGCCGGCCAATCTGAATAATAAATTTCATCGTTCGATTGAACATCCAACCACGGCACGTATACTGCGCGCGATGTTTGCCGATGAAAAACATTTTGCCCACCACGCTGGTTTACCAAATTGCCCGCAGTTTGGCGACGAGGGTGCGGCCAATCACACTCGTTTTTGCCCGGTCATGGGTGCGCGTGGCGTCGAGATGTTTGTATTTGGTGCTTATGGGTTTAACCCGTCGGCACCGACACCCAAACGCTTTCCGGCGCGACAAACGTTTGAGGCATCGTCAGCAGTGGCCCGTTTGCACGGACTGGATGCAACACACACTGTTTTTGCCCAACAAAATCCGGATGTGATTGATGCGGGCGTGTTCCACAATGATGTGATTGCCGTGGGCCACCGCAATGTTTTGTTTTGTCATGAGAGTGCCTTTGCCGACCAGCAGGCGGTGATGCGTGAATTAACAGACAAATCAAATAACACCATTGAGGTTGTGACGGTGCAAGACCAGGATGTGCCGGTGAGCGACGCCATTTCCAGTTACCTTTTTAACAGCCAGTTATTGTCAAAGCCGGATGACCCGAATGGCAAACTGGCCATTGTGGTGCCCGAAGAATGCCGGCAGACGGAAAGTGTTTGGCGTTATTTGCAGGCGCTGACCAGCCGGGGCGGGCCGATTGACGAATTATTGATATTTGATTTGCGCGAAAGCATGATGAATGGTGGTGGACCTGCGTGTCTGCGATTGCGGGTGGAATTAGAGGACGCACAAGCAGCAGCCGTTAATCCCGGCGTGGTGATGACCGACGCACTCTATACAAATTTAATTGCCTGGGTTGAAAAGCATTACCGCGACCGGATGGGGGATGACGAACTCACCGATCCGTTGTTGGTGATGGAAGTGCGCACCGCACTCGATGAACTGACGAAAATATTAAAGCTGGGCACCGTTTACCCGTTTCAGTTGTAGCCTTTTTTGGAACGACGCCGAACGCCCAACGCTCAACGTACGAGGCCGAACGCTCAACGTACGAACGCTCAACGCCCAACGTACGAGGCCGAACGCCCAACGCTCAACTATTTATGGCTTTACAAAACGCAAGGTCATACGGTC
>JANPNU010000532.1:0-2927 GCA_031427615.1 Burkholderiales bacterium | reverse complement strand
AAGATTGCCGTGACCGAAGCCAAGAAGCTTGGTATTCCAATCATTGGTGTGGTTGATACCAATAACTCACTCGACGGCGTGGACTACATCATCCCGGGTAACGACGATTCGACCCGTGCGATTCGTTTGTATGCACGTGGTGTGGCCGACGCAATTCTCGAAGGCAAGAGCATGGTCATCAACGAAATGGTGGCTGCGACCGACGAGCTCGTTGAAGTAACCGAAGACGAAGCCAAATAAATATCGCACCACGGAAAAAAGGGGCTCCGGCCCTTTTTTTTCGAGCTGGTAACCGGTCCAATTGTTAACAATCCGGACGGTAACGATGGGTTGAGCCGAATTTACCCAGATTGTTATGGTCACATGATTGGTTTGGTATCGATTTCAAATTTAGATTCGCACTATTAAGGAAATGGCAATGGCAGAAATTACAGCAGCAATGGTTAAAGTGCTCCGTGAAAAAACCGACGCACCGATGATGGAGTGCAAAAAAGCCCTGTCTGAGGCGGTCGGCGACATGGAAAAAGCCGAGGAAATTTTGCGCGTCAAATTGGGCAACAAGGCGAACAAAGCCGCGTCCCGCGTGGCCGCCGAAGGCGTCTGTGCGATCTACATTTCCGGCGATCAGAAGTTGGGCGCAATTGTGGAAGTAAATTGTGAAACCGATTTTGTTGCCAAAAATGATGACTTTTTGGCGATGTCTGGCGCGTTGGCAAAAATGGTAGCGGATGCCAACCCTGCAAACGTTGAGGCGTTGTCCGCCATGGCCATGAATGGCACAACGGTGGATGAAGTGCGCAAGGCATTGATTGGTAAAGTTGGCGAGAACCTGTCGATCCGTCGTTTTAAGCGGGTTGATGCGGTCGGCACGCTGACAGCATACATTCACGGCGGCGCAAAAGTGGCGACGTTGGTGGATATCGCCGGCGGTGAGGTAATGTTGGCAAAAGACGTGGCCATGCATATTGCGGCAACCAAGCCAAAATCACTGGATGCATCCGGTGTGGCGGCGGAAGATATCGCCAAAGAACGTTCCGTTGCAGAGGCCAAGGCGGCTGAATCCGGTAAGCCGCCAGAAATCGTTGCCAAAATGGTGGATGGCTCAATCGCCAAATTCCTCAAGGAAGTCTCTTTGCTTTCGCAGCCGTTTGTTAAAGACGACAAACAAACCATTGAACAGCTAACCAAGTCAAAGGGCGCCGTGATTCATGGGTTCACCCTGTATTTGGTTGGCGAGGGAATTGAAAAGAAAGTAACAGACTTTGCAGCGGAAGTTGCCGAGCAAGCCGCGGCCGCAGCAGCACGGGCAAAAGCGGCATAGTCGGATTTTCGGCTGGAAGGTGGAGTGCGGCCGGATAAACACGGCGACTTCATCAATGGCATGATGCCTTGGAGTGGGGGTTGTTTTCCCCTACAATCCACGGCTGAGATTGGTGCTGTGTTGGTCAGTATGCAGCGGTGGTAATGTTCGGTCGGCAACCGGGAATTAACATCGTTTTTTTGCCAGCTTTGCCGTGTATTGTTGTGTCTTCAGGCGTTTGGTGCAGTTAAACACAATCAAGGAGCGAAACCAGCAATGTCGCCTGCCATTACATCCCCGCTAGCTTCCGTTTACCACCCAAAGTTCCAACGCATTTTGCTGAAGTTATCCGGCGAAGCGTTAATGGGGGATGATGCCTACGGCATCAATCGCCCGACCATTGAACGTATTGTTCAGGAAATCAAAGAAGTCGCCGAGATGGGGGTGGCTATTGGCATCGTCATTGGCGGCGGCAATATTTTCCGCGGTGTTTCGACCAGTGCCGCTGGCATGGACCGCGCAACCGCCGACTACATGGGCATGTTGGCGACGGTGATCAATTCTCTGGCGCTGCAAGATGCGTTGTCCAAGGTGGGGCTGTCCCCACGGGTGCAATCGGCGATCAACATTGAGCCGGTGGTTGAGCCTTACATTCGCGGCAAAACCATGCGGTATCTCGAAGAAGGCAAGATCGTGGTATTTGCCGCAGGTACCGGCAATCCTTTTTTTACCACGGATACCGCTGCCGCGCTGCGTGGGCGCGAAATGGAGGCTGACATTGTCCTCAAGGCCACCAAAGTTGATGGTATTTACAGTGCCGATCCGAATACGGATAAAAGCGCAACGCGTTATCATTCATTGACCTTTGATGAGGCGATCATAAAGAATTTGAAAGTCATGGATGCCACCGCCCTCGCATTGTGTCGCGACCAGAAATTGCCGATTAAGGTGTTTTCAATATTTAAGCAGGGCGCACTAAAGCGGGTTGTGCTTGGCGAGGACGAGGGCACCCTGGTTCACGCGTAATTGTGTATAGATGATCGTTTGATGGAGTAAAAAACTATGAACGTTGCAGATCTAAAAAAAACATCCGAGCAGAAGATGCATAAAAGCGTTGATTCGCTCAAAAATAATCTCGCAAAAATTCGCACAGGCCGCGCCCATGCTGGCATGCTCGATCAAATCCAGGTTGATTATTACGGGTCGATGACGCCGATAACGGCGGTCGCAAATTTGACGTTGTCTGACTCCCGCACCATCATTGTCCAGCCCTTTGAAAAGAAAATGACGGGCGTAATCGAAAAAGCCATTCGTGATTCCGACATGGGGCTTAATCCCTCAACCACCGGTGAGGTGGTTCGAGTGCCGATGCCATCGTTGACAGAAGAGCGACGTCGCGAGATGGCCAAAACAGTCAAGAGCGAAGGTGAGGATGCCAAGGTTGCCGTCCGTAATATTCGCCGCGATGCCAACACCATGTTGAAAGAGGCGCTCAAGGGAAAAACATTGCCTGAGGACGACGAAAAGCGTGCGCAAGATGACGTGCAAAAATTGACCGATAAATGTATCGCCGAAATTGACAAATTGGTGCACGATAAGGAAAAAGAACTCATGTCGGTTTAATACG
>JANPNU010000531.1:0-4154 GCA_031427615.1 Burkholderiales bacterium | reverse complement strand
CCAAGTGGAGCGGCACGGCTTGGGGTGAAGGTGCATTGCCCCTAGTTGTGACCACAGCCTTGGAAGCTAACGTCTCAGCAGCAGCAAAAGCGAAGCTGGCTGAATTACACAAAAGCCCGGCATTTGCCTGACGGTGTCGGCACCCGGTTTTCTGAATGGCCTTACCGCATTGACCAATGCCACCACCAATTGTTTTCCGATGATCTTGATCAGCGGCTCGAGCGAACGCGAAATCGTTGACCTGCAGCAAGGCGACTACGAAGAGATGGATCAGCTCGCCATTGCCAAGCCGTTGTGTAAGGCGGCGTTTCGTGTATTAAACGCCGAGGACATAGGGATCGGCATTGCCCGCGCGATTCGTTCCGCTGTTTCCGGGCGGCCGGGTGGCGTGTATCTCGATTTGCCTGCCAAGCTGTTTGCACAAACCATGGATGCAACGGCGGGCAAAAATTCACTGATCAAGGTGGTTGACCCTGCGCCGCGGCAGATCCCGGCACCGGATGCGGTCAAACGCGCGCTCGATCTGCTTAAAGGCGCCAAGCGGCCGTTGATTTTGCTCGGCAAAGGCGCGGCCTATGCGCAAGCCGACGCTGATATTCGCGCGCTGGTAGAAAAAACCGGCATCCCCTATCTGTCGATGTCGATGGCAAAGGGGTTGCTGCCAGATACCCATCCTCAATCCGCGTCGGCGGCGCGTTCATTTGTATTGCCGGAAGCCGACGTGGTGGTGCTGATTGGCGCGCGGCTCAACTGGTTACTTTCCCATGGCAAGGGTAAAACATGGGGGGGCAAGGATCACAAGAATTGGGGCGGCCAAAAATTCATTCAGATCGACATTTCGCCCACCGAAATGGACAGCAATGTGCGCATTGATGCGCCATTGGTTGGAGACATTGGCTCGTGTGTGTCGGCGTTGCTGGCCGGTATGGACGGCTGGACAAAACCGTCGGCCGAATGGCTGAACGCGATTAACGAGCGAAAAAACAAAAACGTCGCGAAATTGGCCGAAACACTGGCCAAAGATCCAACACCGATGAATTTTCATAGCGCGTTAAACGTTGTGCGTGACATCATCAAAGCCAATCCCGACGCGATGCTGGTGAACGAAGGCGCCAATACGCTCGACTTCACCCGCAGCATTGTTGACATGTATAAGCCCCGCAAGCGTCTGGACGTTGGAACTTGGGGCATCATGGGCATTGGCATGGGATTTGCCGTGGCTGCGGCGGTCGAAACGGGTGAGCAGGTCATTGCCATCGAAGGTGACAGCGCGTTCGGATTCTCCGGCATGGAAGTTGAAACAATTTGTCGTTATAACCTGCCGGTTTGTGTGGTGGTATTCAACAATAACGGGGTGTATCGTGGCACAGATATCAATCAGACCGGAGGAGTCGATGTGGCACCCACCGTGTTTGTCAAAGGGGCGCGTTACGACAAATTGATGGAGGCTTTTGGTGGGGTGGGTGTACATGTAACCACCCCCGTTGAATTGCGCCGGGCAATGGAAGAAGCCATACGCTCCAAACGACCCACACTTATTAATGCGGTGATTGATGAAACGGCCGGCACTGAAAGCGGTCGTATCACCAGTTTGAATCCGCAAACTGCAAAAAAGAAATAATTTGCGCATCCATCGAATGGTGTGAAACGGACGCAATCAATTCGAAAGAAAAAATGGCAGCGCTGAAAGGACTATGAATTTTTGAAATGATCATATGCAGGCATTGACGCGATAGGACGAGTCGGCATAACGGCTTGCATCAGGACGATTGGAGACGAATGGAAGCGCTTAAAGGAATCAGAATTCTCGACATGACACACGTGCAAGCCGGCCCAACCTGCTCACAGTTGCTGGCATGGATGGGAGCCGATGTCATCAAATTTGAGCCGCCGCAAGGCGACGCAACGCGTGGTCAATTACGGGATATTCCCGGCCAGGATTCGTTGTATTTCACCATGTTGAATTGCAACAAACGATCGATCACCGTCAACATGAAGTCCGCAGAGGGCAAGTCGGTATTTGTTGACCTGCTTAACGAGTGCGACATCATTATGGAAAATTTTGGACCGGGTGTGCTGGATCGTCTTGGTTTTACCTGGGAAAAAATTCACCAAATAAATCCGCGCATCATCATGGGGTCGATCAAGGGTTTTGGCTCGACCGGCCCCTATGCTGAATTCAAGGCCTACGAAAACGTCGCACAGGCCATGGGCGGTGCCATGAGCACCACCGGCACACCCGACGGGCCACCGTTTGTCACTGGTGCGCAAATTGGCGACTCCGGAACCGGATTGCATCTGGCCATCGGCCTGCTTGCGGCTTTGCAACATCGCCACAATAGCGGCAAGGGCCAATATGTAGAGGTGGCAATGATGGACGGTGTGATGAATCTGTGCCGGGTGAAATGGCGCGATCATCAGCGTTTAACAGGTGGGTCGTTGCCAGAGTATTCGGTTCCAACCGCGCAAGGGATGGGTGACGTGCCACGCGCCGGCAACGATTCCGGCGGGGGGCAGCTTGGCAACGCAATCCATTGCAAGCCACACGGCCCCAATGATTATCTGTATGTGGTGGTGCAAGAAGCGGTTTGGGCCGGTTTGGCCAATCGTATCGGCCCCGATCTCGGGCTGCCTGATCTGGCAACAGATGCCCGTTTCGCCGCGATTGGTGCGCGTCGAAAAAATCAACAGGAAATGTGGTTGTTGATTACCAAATTTGCCGCCAATTACACCAAACGTGAATTCATGGCAGTTTTAAACCCGGTTGATGTGCCCTGCGGACCGATTATGTCGACCACCGATCTGGCCAACGACGAGCATATCCGTGGCCGCGAGATGTATGTCGAAGTCGATGACCCGCATCGCGGCAAGTGGTGGAATGTCGGCATGCCGATCAAACTTTCCGCATCGCCCGCCAAAATCGCCCGCTCGCCGTTGCTTGGTGAGCACAACAACGAGGTGATGAAAAACGTGTTGGGATATCAGGACGACAAAATCAATTCACTTAAAACGGCGGGTGCATTTTCTGCACCGGCGAAAAAGGCGCTATGAAAATTGCAATTATTGGCCAGCAGGATTTCGGCAAGGCCACCCTTGAGGCTTTTCTCAACCGCGGTGATGACGTCGCCGGTGTTTTTTGTGCGCCCGAAAAAGCCGGGGCCAAGCCCGACCCGTTGCGGGTGCTGGCCGAGGAAAAGGGGCTAAAGATATTTCAATTTCCGACACTCAAAACACCGGAAGCGGTGACCGCGATGCGTGCGCTTGACGTCGATATCGGTGTGATGGCATTTGTGTTGCAATTTGCGCCACAGGAATTTGTGAATATTCCGAAACACGGCACCATCCAGTTTCATCCCTCGTTACTGCCCAAGTATCGCGGCCCGTCGTCAATTAATTGGCCGATTTCACGCGGCGAAACCGAAACCGGGTTGACCATTTTTCGGCCAACCGATGGCTTGGATGAAGGCGCGATTATTTTGCAAAAGAAAACGCCCATTTCTGAAAACGATACCCTGGGCACGGTCTATTTTGATCGCCTGTTTCCGATGGGCGTGGCCGCGATGCTAGAAGCCGCTGATCTGGTGGTGGCAGGCAAACATACCGAGTTGATCCAGGACGAGTCGCAGGCTACGTACGAAGGCTGGTTTCGCGCCAATGAGGCCAAAATCAACTGGCATAACCACTGTGACACCATCCACAATCTGATTCGCGGCTGTGATCCCGCCCCCGGCGCGTGGACCACCTTGGCGGGAAAAAAAGTGCAATTGTTTGGGTCAAAAAAACATTTGGTGCGAACCTTTGGCGCGGTCAAGGGCAAGCCGGGTGAAATTACCACGATTGCTGACTCAATGTTCATTAGCTGTCAGGGTGGACAAATTGAAGTCTCCAAACTCAAACATGAAGACGGAAAAAAGATTGGTGCGGCTGAGTTTGCAAGTGCGAACGGCGTCGTAACCGGTACGATTTTCGGAAGTTAACCGCCCGCAATAAATTGCCATGTTCAGGTGTAACCGTCGCCTAATAACGATGATTGCGGATAAACGGTCGTATTTGACCGATTGCTGAATATTCGGGCAATGGGTTGTTACAAATTGTCAGTTATATTTGTGGTTGTTGTGTACGTTATCGCCTAGTATCATTCAACTTGATTGAAT
>JANPNU010000530.1:0-1579 GCA_031427615.1 Burkholderiales bacterium | reverse complement strand
CCCACGAATGGGTGATTCTGGCTAACCTGCTCGGCCTGCTGCTCGGTTTTGCGCTGCTGTCGAAACACTTTGAAGACAGCCGCGTGCCGGACATCCTGCCGCACTACCTGCCGGATGACTGGAAGGGCTGCTTCGTGCTGCTGGTGCTGGTGTTTGTGATTTCGAGCTTCCTCGATAATATCGCCGCTGCGCTGATCGGCGGCACGGTGGCGGCAACCGTATTCCGCCGCAAGGTGCATATCGGCTATCTCGCAGCCATCGTGGCTGCGTCCAACGCTGGCGGCTCCGGCAGTGTGGTGGGAGACACCACCACCACCATGATGTGGATTGACGGTGTGAAGCCGATTGATGTGTTGGAGGCTTACGTGGCGGCGATTCCGGCCTTGCTGTTTTTCGGCTACTTCGCATCCCGCCAGCAGGACGCCTATAACCCGATCATGAAAGACGCGCCACCCGGCATCAAGGTTGATTGGGCGCGGCTTGGCATTGTCGGCTTCATTCTGGTATCTGCGGTTCTGGCCAACGTGATGGCGAATCTGTATTTTCCGAGGGTGCTCGATCATTTCCCGGTGATTGGCACCGCCGTGTGGGTGGCGATTTTGCTGGCGGTGCCGCTGCGCAAACCTGAATGGTCCCTGTTGCCCGAAGCGCTCAAGGGCACGGTCTTTTTGCTCTCGCTGGTGTTGATTGCGTCGATGATGCCGGTCGAGCATTTGCCGGCAGCGTCATGGCAATCCGCGTTCGGTCTTGGATTTCTCTCTGCCGTGTTTGACAATATTCCGCTCACCGCGCTGGCGTTAAAGCAGGGCGGCTACGACTGGGGTTTTCTTGCCTATGCGGTCGGCTTCGGCGGCTCGATGATCTGGTTCGGCTCCTCGGCTGGGGTGGCGCTGTCGAATCTTTTTCCCGAAGCGCGTTCGGTCGGTGCGTGGCTCAAGGGCGGCTGGCATGTGGCGGTGGGTTATGTGATCGGGTTCTTTGTGTTGCTGGCAGTGATCGGCTGGCACCCGGATGGCAAGCGGTTGAAGGGCGGCGCCAGCGCCGCGCCGGCCGTGAGCGCACCCGCCGCCGGGACTCCTGGCGTGGGCGCGCCCGCTGCGCCTGCAGCAGGCGCGGGCAAACCCGCCGTCACTGCACCCGCTGTAAACCCGTCGGCCCCGGCCGCAGCGGATGCGCCCGCGCCGGGCGATGACCTGCTCAAAAAGGGCTACTGAGCCGCATCGCAAAAATCAAGGCAAGCAATCCCGTCGTCGAGATGGAGCGGGACGAAATGACCCGCGTGATCTGGGCCGGCATCAAGCAAAAACTGATTCATCCGCACCTCGACATCGACCTCAAGTATTACGACCTCGGCATCCGGCACCGCGATGCCACGCGCGATCAGGTCACGGTTGATGCGGCGCACGCGGTGCTCGTATACGGTGTCGGCGTCAAGTGCGCCACCATCACGCACGATGAAGAACGCCTCAAGCAATTCGCATCGCCGGTGATGCTGCGCACGCCCAACGGCACTATCCGCAGCATTCTGAACGGCACACTGTTCCGCGAGCCGATCCTGTGCCGCAACGTGCCACGCCTG
>JANPNU010000529.1:0-2040 GCA_031427615.1 Burkholderiales bacterium | reverse complement strand
ACGTGCCTGACGATGTGATTGTCTACACCTTGTACGCCCGCTCATGCGACCTGACCGTCGAGTATCTGCGCCGGGATGGCAAGCTAACCGATGATCAGATCGTTGAAGCCATGGTTGCAGCAACATTCCATGGTTTGGTCGGTCGCAAGGGATGAAAGCGGCAATGTGGTTCACCGAACTGTCTTGTGCACGTGGTTCAATACAAAATGGTTTTACTGCGGCGGCATCCGGCGAACCATAAACGCCGTAGTATGTAGACTGCTTAATGATCCTTTCGGCGTGTTTTTCTTAAATGCGGGTACTTACATGAAACCCAAACTTTCCAGCCAGACCATGCTCTATCCCGACCTGTTTCGTGACTTGGAAAAGTCCCGTTGGAACATGGCGAGTGACATTCCTTGGGCCTCGTTTGATCCGGCGCGCCTTTCCGACGAGCAGGCAGTCACCATCAAGATGAATGCAATCACAGAATGGTCCGCGTTGCCGGCGACCGAGATGTTCCTGCGCGACAATCAGGACGACAGCGATTTTTCTGCCTTCATGTCGATCTGGTTTTATGAGGAACAAAAGCACTCGCTGGTGTTGATGGACTATTTGAAGCGCTTCCGGCCTGATCTGGTTCCGACCGAGGCGGAATTGCACGCGGTGCGTTTCCCGTTCGATCCTGCGCCAGCACTAGAAACGCTGATGCTGCATTTCTGCGGTGAGATTCGCCTCACGCAATGGTATCGTCGCGCCTCCGAATGGCATACCGAGCCGGTCATCAAGAAAATTTACGATACGATTTCCAAGGATGAGGCGCGTCACGCTGGTGCCTACTTCCGCTACATGAAGCGTGCGATCGAGAAAATGGGGGGTGAAGCCAAACTGGCCTTCGCCAAGATCGGCGTATTGATGGCAAGTTCAGGCAAGAGCGGCAAGCCGCTGCACCCGACGAATCTTCATGTGAACAAAACTTTGTTCCCGAACGATACCGTGCAGTCCAGGCTGCCAGACCCCGAATGGCTCGAGCGCTGGCTGGATACACAGATCAAGTTCGATAAAGTGTGGGAGAACCGTGTCATTAACGGCATTCTCAAACAATTGTCGGGGTTATTTGATCGCAGCTTTGAGACGTCGACTGACCTGAATCGCTTCCGCAAAGAATTGATTGCAAGTCTCTCGCCGAAGGTGACACAAGTAAACTAGGCCACGAATGAAATTGACGCATGACGTAAAATGGCGGCATGCGTCCGTTATTCGAAAACAAGATCTGTGCGCCAGGCGAGCTTACCGTCCGTACCAAGCTGCTTGACCGAAAACGTGCCTTCACCAACGGCGTATTCGATGTACTGCATCGTGGACACGTCACCTATCTGGCCGGGGCACGCGCGCTGGGTGGGTCGCTGATCGTGGCATTGAATGGTGATGCCTCGACAAGACGGCTGGGCAAGGGCGATGATCGTCCGATCAATACGCTTGACGACCGTATGGCGGTGATTGCCGCGCTTGAATGCGTGTCACTCGTGACCTGGTTCGACGAAGACACGCCGTTGCAACGGATCCTCGAAGCGCGTCCGGATGTATTGGTAAAGGGGGGCGACTGGGCCATCGACAAAATTGTCGGCGGCGCGGAAGTGAAGAGTTGGGGCGGTAGCGTGCACGCGATTGCCTTTCAGTTTGAGCGCTCCACCACCGCGACGATTGCGAAAATTCGCAGGTCAGAGTTCAAATGATTGATGTCGGGATCGTCGCGCGCGCGCGCGGGATCGTAGGTGACAACGGCATTCTCACCGATCCTGCCGATATCGCGCCCTATGTCCAGGACTGGCGCGGAAGCTACATCGGCAGAAGTTCACTCGTGGTGCGGCCCGCAAATACGCAGGAAGTCGCGGACATCGTCAAGTTGTGCGCCCAGACGCGCACCCCCATTGTTCCGCAGGGGGGCAACACCGGGATTTCGGCTTTTTCGCGTTTGGAAGGCCCCATGTTTTCACCGGCCACCAGATAGTCCAGTTTACCAGAAACTCCTGAAAGTACTCTTCCTCCGTTGGCGATGAT
>JANPNU010000528.1:0-2314 GCA_031427615.1 Burkholderiales bacterium | reverse complement strand
ACCCCGTTGACCAATCCAATCAGCGACGCCTGTCTGGCCAACATGCCAGCCATGCCCGTCAAATTTTGTTTGCTGACAAAATCCGGCCAATCATCAATCTGTGATGCCACCACGGCCGGTTTCGGCGCGCTCACCACATCATAGACCACCGATTTTTCAGCCGCACTCACCGTTTTCAAAGGGACCGTTTGGCGCGCACTTTCAGGTGTTTTTGTCTCATCCGCCGCACGGGTGCTGGCACTTTTCGTTTGAGTATCCTTGGCTGCGGCTGATGAACGTTGCATGCCAGCGCTGATTTTATGAGGCGTCGCCTGAACGGTGCCGGCGTCATTTCCACCCGCTGACAAAAACGCAATGACCCGCAGCAAAGTCATGGTAAATCCGGATTGTTCATCCGGCGCCAGTTGCAGATCACGACGACCAAGTAAAACAATTTGATAAATCAATTGCACGTCGTCAACACTGAAGCGCGCGGCCAGCGCCACCATTTTGGCCGCATCCTGACCTTCCACCGCATCATCACCGATGGTTTGAATCAGCGCCAGCTTCGCCACCACCGACGCCAACTCTTTGAGGGTTAACTCAAACGAAATGGCGCGTGAGGCAATCGCCTCAATTTCCGCCACCAGTGCCTTGGCATCACGATCAGCAATATTGGTTAACAACGAAAACAAATAAGTTTGGTCGAGCGCGCCCAACATGGTTGCGACTTCTGCGGTTTTCACCTCGCCGCCGCCATAGGCGATGGCCTGATCCAGTAACGATAGGGCGTCACGCGCGCTGCCTTCACCGGCACGACCGATCATTTCCAGCGCTGGTTTTTCAAATGGAATTTTTTCGACGTTGAGAATATTGCCCAGATGCTCGGCCAGCAATGACGGTGCCAAATTGCGCAAATTAAATTGCAAGCAGCGCGACAAAACCGTGATCGGCAATTTTTGCGGATCGGTGGTTGCCAGAATAAATTCGACGTGTGCCGGCGGTTCTTCCAGAGTCTTCAGCATCGCGTTAAACGCGGACTTGGACAACATATGGACTTCGTCGATGATGTAAACCTTGTAACGACCGGATACCGGCGCGTACTGCGCGGTTTCCAAAAGTTCGCGCATTTCATCAACCTTGGTATTGGTCGCCGCGTCGACCTCAAGTAAATCAACAAACCGACCGGAATCAATATCGGTACACGGCTGGCAGACGCCGCAGGGTGTGGAGGTAATGCCGCTGTTGCCATCTACACCAATACAATTCAGCGCCTTGGCGAGAATGCGTGCCAGCGTGGTTTTGCCTACACCACGGGTGCCGGTAAACAAATAAGCATGATGCAGCCGGTTGGTGTCGAGCGCATTCGACAACGCCCTGACCACATGGTCCTGCCCAACCACATCCTGGAATTTCTTTGGCCGCCATTTGCGGGCGAGAACTTGATGGGACATATCGTGGTGATCGCATACCTTGGTTTGGTGAATCCGCCAGCCCGACAAGCCGGTGGACCGACAGCCGCCGACAAACTGTCAAACCTGAGGTTGTCGGCGTTTTGCGGAAATTCAAATGGGAGGTTGGCGAGCCTTACCCCGGCACTCCAACTAACTCGCTTTGGCTGCTTCGTTCCCGACCTGACCAGATTCACAAGCGTTAGATGCGGGGGGACCCGCCAGCCATGATTTTACCTCGCAAACCTTGTGAATCCATCCCGCGCGCAGAAAAAAATCAATCGTCCCCCATCACTTGCAGGTGCGAAATCCACAAAACATATCGCTACGCTCTGGTGTATAGAAGTTTCTATATTGTGGGTACTTAATCCGTGGATGAGTGACAAACGCGCCGCCTTTCAACACCATATGAATGGTGCCCTGATCAGCAAACCAAGGTGCCGAATATTCCGCATATGGGCTGGCCAAAAAGCCGGGATAGGGGGCGAATTCCGATGTGGTCCATTCCCACACCTGTCCGGTCGACACCAAAAATGCCGCCGCGGATGCATCACCAGCAGTCGCGGCAAACTCCCACTCCGCCTCGGTTGGCAGACGACGACCGTGATCGCGGGCGAACGCCGCCGCTTCGGCATGGGTCATGTGCATTGCGGCAAAATCGCTTGTAACTGCATTGGCATCAGCAACCCTACTGCCCGCCCGCCACGCGGCAAATGCGCCGACAGACACCGGCAAGGCATCGATTTCAAAGGGCGCAACCGTGGTTTTGGCTGACGGTGATTCATTGTCGAATCGAAATGGCCGTTGGCTGGCACCCATCATAAATTCGCCGCCGACAAACTTGATTGCCTGATTCGGTCCGTTTGAATATTGATATTGCCGCC
>JANPNU010000527.1:0-2320 GCA_031427615.1 Burkholderiales bacterium | reverse complement strand
CCCGCCACCCTCGCCAAGGCCGATAATCTTGATACGGCGTGGACGGGAATTGGGATATTGAACACGAAAATGGGTGCTGGCGCACGCTGCACGTGATTCACTGATAGCCATGATTGCTCCGCTCAGGTTTCAACCGCATTTTGCAACGTTATTGACTTACTGCTCCAGCATGCCGCTATGTGGAACAACGTTCTTTAATCATGACTGCACCTTATCTTTGGGTAGAATTTCTGTCAACGCATCTGCGCAATTTTATAGACTGATTTGAGAACAGATCCTCAACATGCTGGGCACTTTCAAGAAAAGCCCCCGACCATCGCGACGCGCTTGATCATATCGCAACGTGGACCCGCGCGCGCTTCAAGCTCGCACCAGAAGAAGCGGTGATGGTGACCGAACTCACCTGTGCCCTGCCGGGTTGCCCACCGCTGGAGACCGTGGTCGTGTTCTGGACCGCCGATCAGACGCGTCACCATTTCAAGGTATTCAAGCGGGCCGTCGAGGTAAAAGACGACGATCTACCTTACGCCTGGATGAAACCCGCGCTGGCCGTACCTGAAGGTTTCGATCCGTCCTGCTGCTAATTGCCAGCTAATTTCGTCAGTTTTGATCACCCCGAAAGAATCACCATCATGTCACTACCAAAATTCAAGACCGTTACGCGTCTGCAAGGCAACAACCAGGCATTGATCGAGGGCAGCGTCACGCCGAAAACGTTTGAATTTGAATTCGCAGATGTGCCGGTGTTGGTCGATGGCTTTCGCCGCATGGTGCGTGGATTGGAGTTCGACATCAGCGAAATGGCGATCACCACCTACATCTGCGCCAAGGCCCACGGCAAGCGCATGACTGCGCTGCCCATCTTTCTGGTGCGCGCATTCCACCACGGCGCGATCATGATTAACACCAGGGTCGGCATTCATTCACCCAAAGATCTTGAAGGTAAACGAGTCGGCGTTAATCGCGGCTACACCGTCACCACCGGTGTTTGGGCGCGCAGTGTGCTGCAGGATGAATATGGTGTCGATCTGAACAAGGTTACCTGGGTACTGTCAGGGGACGAGCACGTGGCCGAGTATCAACCGCCCGCCAATGTGGTGCCGATCGAGCAGGGAAAAAAGATGAGCGAGATGCTGATCGCGGGCGAAATTGCGGCGGCCATTGGCGTCGATGTCGATCACCCTGACGTGAAGCCGTTGATCCCTAATGCCTTCGACGCCGGACTTGCCGCGCTGCGCGCGCGCGGCCATTACCCGATTAATCATCTGATGGTAATCAAGGATGATGTTCTTGCCGCTCACCCCGATCTGGCCGCCGATGTCTTCAATACCTTTGCTGAAGCAAAACGCGTCTATCTGCAACGCCTCAACGCCGGGCAGATCGAGAAGCCGACAGCAATCGATAAAATGCATCAGCGCGTAATGGAAATTACCGGCGACCCCCTGCCCTACGGTCTCACGCCTAACCGCCGTGTGATCGAGGAACTCATCGGGCATGCTCTCAAGCAGGGCATCATCACCCGCCCGGTCACGGTGGACGAGCTGTTCGAGGCAACGACGCGCAATATGGTGGCGTGATGGCTGCGAGCCACGCTGATTTTCGGTGTTGCGCAGACTTATATCAAACCCGGTATCCAACGCTTTACGCGCTGAAGATAAGAAAGATACGCTTCGCCAAATACAGTCTTCAGATGCGCCTCATCTTCGAGGACGCGCCGATGAAACCAGAACACGTGAAACACCAGCAGCAGCACAGCCGGAATCGAACAAAACGTGATGGCCAGTCCGGCCATAAAAATAAGATGGCCCAGGTACATCGGATTGCGCGTATAGGCATAAATGCCAGAATCGACGACACGATTTGGCGGGATGTCGATGCCCGGCCCGCCGCCGCCATGCGCCGTGCGGTAGATTCCACTGAATCGATATTGGCTGTAGCCCCAGATGAGCAACGGCACGCCCCAGATCATCAACTGCAGATCTCCGCGTCGGATCAATAGCTCAATCGCGATGAGGCAAAGCGGATAGACGAAAAAGGTTCTTCGCGAAGTACTTTTTAACCAGCGGCGAATGCTGAAGGGTCGTTTCTGACTGAACAAAGGCATTGGTGCGCACTCCCTGTTGAAAAATAGTGATCCCGTACAAGCGCATCGGCGCAGATCGTCACCCTGCTTTCAGGACGCAGCGGCTGACAACACATGGTTCGTCCGATCCATCACGCTGTCAGCGTGCGGTAGAGAGCGAGTAGCCGCGCCGGCAACTGGTTAATATCGTCTAGTACTTCATAGTTGATGCCGTCGCACATGGTTCGCAGATAATCA
>JANPNU010000526.1:0-1518 GCA_031427615.1 Burkholderiales bacterium | reverse complement strand
GCCCAACGCGGACGAGGACGGACGCCAGGGCCGGAAGGAGCGGGCCGAAATGTGTTTCGTGGCCGCTGCCGGCTTCGACGGAGAAGCGTCCCGCGTCAGCCAGGTTCGCGGTCAGACGCAGGTAAAGGCTCTCGTCGCCGTCAGCAGGCACCGGGGAGATCCGACCATAAAAAAGGCATTCTGCGTATTGTCGACATACCAGTAAGAAACACCTACGGGCGGCAACATGGTAACGCTGAACAGCATCAGCAATAAACCGAGGATGCGCTGGATGGCGGTAAGTTGCATTATAGGGGAGGGTCTCTAAAGAAATGTTGCGCTGACGTGAAATAAGCGCTCCACGTCTCTGATGCGGCTTTTGTCGACCAGGAATAGAATCACGTGATCTTCCGCCTCGATTACCGTGTCATGATGGGCAATAAGCACCTCGCCATGGCGCACAATCGCACCGATAGTCGTGCCGGGTGGTAATTTAATATCCTGAATAGCGCGGCCTACCACTTTGGAAGAATTTCGATCACCGTGTGCGATAGCCTCGATGGCTTCCGCCGCACCACGTCGCAACGAGTGCACCACGGCCACGTCACCGCGCCGCACATGGGCGAGCAAGCTGCCAATCATGGCTTGATGGGGTGATATGGCGATATCAATCGTGCCACTTTCTACCAGATCAACATAAGCCGAGCGGTTAATGAGCGCCATCACTTTGCGCGCACCCAGACGTTTGGCGAGCATGCCAGAGAGAATGTTGTCTTCATCATCATTGGTGAGCGCACAAAATACGTCGGTAGCTTCAATATTTTCTTCATTCAACAAATCTTCGTCAGTAGCGTCACCCAGCAATACGGTAGCTTTCTTCAGTTCTTCTGATAGATACCGTGCGCGTTGCGGATTGTGCTCAATGACTTTAACCTGGTAATCATTTTCCAGAGCCTGGGCGAGGCGTTTGCCAATGTTTCCGCCGCCGGCGATCATGATGCGTTTGAAGGGCTGATCGAGGCGACGCAGTTCGCCCATCACGGCGCGGATATCTTTTTTCGCGGCGATGAAAAACACTTCATCATCAACCTCGATCACGGTGTTGCCTTCGGGGCTGATCGGCTTGTCGCGGCGGAAAATCGCGGCAACACGGGTCTGGATGCCGGGCATGTGTTCGCGCAGGGCGCGCAGTTCCCGTCCCAGCAAAAGGCCGCCGTAATGCACACGCACCGCAACCAGACGGACTTTGCCATCAGCAAAGTCCAGTACCTGCAAAGCTCCAGGATATTCAATGAGCCGTTGGATATACTCTGTGACAGCTTGATCCGGGCTGATCAGTACGTTTACTGGAAAAGCCCCTTCCTTGAATAGTTGAGGAAAGCTCAGGTATTCGGTGGAGCGTACGCGCGCGATTTTGGTGGGCGTATGGAACAGTACATGTGCGATCTGGCACGCCACCATGTTGGTTTCGTCGCTGTTGGTGACGGCCAGAATCATGTCGGCATCTTCAGCGCCAGCACGTTTCAGCACTTCTGGATG
>JANPNU010000525.1:0-2194 GCA_031427615.1 Burkholderiales bacterium | reverse complement strand
AGAAAGTGCCGCCACAAAATGAAAGCGCGCATTGCCTTCCGGCTTGAAGACAAGCGTGTGGCCTTCCTCAAGATGTGCAAACAATGGATGGATGATGGTTGGCGACAACGCATGCCCCACCAAAATACGGTTTTTGCCCGGTGGGGGAATGGTGGAGAGGAGATTGACAATGCCGCCAGCCTGATCGGCAAGAGTGCGCTTTTGCGATTCAAAGGCGGTGATGGCATTTAATGCCGCGTTGCGTTGCGGAATGTTCAAACCGAGATAGGCGCCAGTGTCAACAGCGCGGCAGAATTCGCTGGTTTGTATGTCGCTGATGGCGATACGGTGTTTGGTGAGGGCGGCACCGATCACCTGGGCGGCGGGCAGCGCGGCGGCGCTGGTGCGCTGGGTTTTTGCGCAATCTTTCCACCACTCGCCTGAGCCGCGTGTGTCGTTAGTGTCGGGCTGTACCGCGCCGTGGCGCAGGTAGATGTTGTAGCCACCTTTGCGGAGTTCGCGGATGAGGCCTTCGTGGAGGGCAAACGACTCGTCATTTGGACTGACAGCCGGTGGCTGCAATGCATGCGTGTTGATGGCATTGGCAAGCAAGAAAATCAGGGCAAGCAAAGGTATGACCAGCCGAAGGCTAACAGAGCCAAAAGAGCGAGCCAAAAGTGTGCCAAAAGGGGACGAGCCACGATTATTCACAACAATTCTCCCGGACGGAGGCGGACTTTGGCGTCGGCCAGACTCGCATCCCACGGATTAATGACGGTGACATTGGCGGCCTCATAGGGAGCCGTATCGCGTGTTGCCACGATGAACCCACGCGATGCGGCGATCGCGGCAATGTAGCCGTCTGGTGTTGGAAATCCTCGCCCGGCGGCCTTGGCTGCCACCGCCAGCTCGGCATAGTTCCGTGCTGCATCGGTGTCGAATGGAAGCACCCGATCACGGAACAACCCCATCAGACCGTCAAGGGCCTGTGCCAACATGTCTTTGCGCTTGCCGGTCGGGAGTGCGCCGATGCCAAACAGCAGTTCGGCCAACGTCACGCTGGAAAGATACAACGTTTCGGCGGCTTGATCGTTCAGCCAAGCTCGCACAGCCGGGTGCGGCTCGGGCTTCATCGCCTCAGAAACGATGTTGGTATCAAGAACGATCATTCAAATCTCAGCGGCTCGGCAGGTGTTTTGTCTCCCACTTGCTGGAAGACCTCGAAATCCTCATTCACAAGGCCGATCTTGCGACCCAATGCCGCGAGGGCATCACCTAGGCGAACGCGGGTTTCTGGCTTGACCGCGACTGCCAAAATCTCGCGTACTTCGGCCTCGGTGCTGTGCCCATGTTGAGCGGCTCGCACCCGCAATGCACGGTGTACCTCGTCAGGCAGATTTCGTACTGTTAGCATTGCCATAGCGCCACCTCTTAAAAATGCATTCGATGCATTCATAATATAGCATTGAGTGCAAACCTGCAAACCTGCAAACCTGCAAACCTTCAGGGCACTACCTTAATGGCGCTTCCATCAATTCAAATTCTTCGTCATTCCCGCGCAGGCGGGAATCCAATTTTCATGCGTATCAATGACTTGCAAAACTGGATTCCAGCCTGAGAATAACGGAATTATAGATGTGCCATGAAGGTGGCGGCATGACGGTCTATCCCTCATGCCGCTCAGTTAAGCTAAAACTCCCGTCGTCCCAGCGAAGACTTGGTCGTTGGGAGGCACAAATGCCGCAGAAGCCAGACAAATTAGTCAGATATAATAAAATCTGACTAACCCACTGTATTGGAGCGTCAACATGCAGCTAAATATCTATGAAGCAAAAGCAAGGCTTTCAAACCTGCTTGATCGCGCCCTGGGCGGCGAAGTCGTTGTCATTGCGCGCGCGGGTGAGCCACTGGTGCGGCTGACACCCATCAAACATGGCAAATCAAAGAGCGGTGTGACATTCGGTGGGCGATTAAAAGGCAAGATGAAATTGACGAATGATTTTTTCAAGCCAATCAGTGAAAACGAACTGCTTGGCAAATGAAAATATTGCTCGACACGCACTGTCTCATCTGGTTGCTGGACGATTCCCCATCGTTGTCTGTCAAAGCGCGGCGATTGATTCTTGACGCTGCTGAAGTATATTTTTCTTCCGCCTCAATTTGGGAAATCGGCCTGAAATGGCGGAAGGGAAAAATTGGCGTGCAGCCGAGATTG
>JANPNU010000524.1:0-3823 GCA_031427615.1 Burkholderiales bacterium | reverse complement strand
CATGGCCAAAAAAAAGTTTTTGTTCGAGAAATTGGCTGACCGCGAATCGCAATAAATCGCGAACCGTTGTCAGTTCGCGACGGGCCGAATCGTATATGCCGATGTCACTGACACCTTCCGCGACACGAGCGGTAGGCAGCGGGGTCATTTTTGTGGATGACGCAGAAGAGATTTTTTGAGACATTTTTTCCTTGACCATCAGGCGGCAATATTGGTGGATTCAGATTTTGGGAAACTGCCGGCCGGACCGATTGGCTTGCCATTCCGAGCCGGCATCGTCGCACCAACCCGCGTTTCAATATATTCGTGCAGTTCGCGCTTGAGACCAAGATAGAAAAATATTTCGGCGACGACAAAAAGTGGGCCGATCATGAGGCCGATCAAGTCATCTACGAATGCGGGTTTCATTCCCTCGTACCGATGGCCGACAAATTGTATGGACCAGCCTGCCACAAAAAGAATGGCCGCAATTAAAAGGCTGGTTCCGACCGCAGTCTGGGCGGAAATGATGGAGGCGATGACGCCGCACAAAATCAGGAATACCGAACTGGCCAGGCCAAGTGTGCGGTCAAGCCAAAAATAGTACGTTGCGGCCAACAAAATGCCGATCCAGGCGAGATGGATTGGGCCAATGGCAATCTGCGCCTGCGCCAATACAACCGAAAAAACAATAATCGGCACACCAATAAAATGCGTGGCGATATTACGCTGGTCGCGATGGGTGGCGGCATATTGGGTAAGCAATTGTTCGACGTTTCGCATCGTGGTTGGCCTGGCGGAAGCGATGATGGGTGCAGATTGCAATTTTACCAGTAGGGTCGGTCACCTGTCATGGTGATGTTAGGGCGGCTATTTTTTTGCCACCAAAGCCACGCCACAGGCGGAAACAAACAATCCTCCCACGGCCAGCCAGGTAATGGACTCCTGAAACAGCAGATAGGCCATGACCGCTGTGACAGACGGCGTCAGGAAAAACAGGCTGGTCACTTTCGAAGCAGCACCATTGCGGATCATGATATACAAAATTGAAATGGCACCAAGGGAGAGGACAATTGCCAGCCAAAAAATGGCAAAAATGAACTGTGGTGCCCACACCACGGTACCTGTTTCAAATGCCAGTGCCAGGAAAAACGAAACGACTCCCGTTGTCGAAAATTGAATTACGCCGCCCGTGCGCAAATCCATGTCCTGACAAAATCGTTTTTGATAGAGCGTGCCAGCGGTAATTCCGAGTAGCGCAATAACGGCCGCAGCCAATCCGCCAAATGAGGCACCATCAAGTGCGTATTGGCTGGTTATGCACATGAATACTCCGGCCAGCCCAAGGAGCATACCGAGCCGCTGAATACGACGCAGTTGCTCGTTAAACAATATTCCGGAACCCAAAGCTGTTAATAGTGGCTGCAGGCCGGCGATGAGTGCGATGAATCCCAGCGGTAGTTGCCAGGTAATGGCGTATAACACACCGGACAAGTAGGTGGCGTGGACCAGTAAACCTGCCACGGCAATGTGCGCAATAGCTTTCCAGTCACGCGGCCACGGCGCACGAAAAATGGCTGCAATCACGATCAATATCGCGACAACAACTGCCATCCGGATCGCGGTTAATGTAAATGGCTCGGCATACGGTACGCCATAACGTGAACCGATAAAGCCAGTGCTCCAAAGCAACACAAACAGGGCGGGTGCGGCAGCGAGCCAGGGGTGCTTCGTGAGGGTCGAGTTAGCCAATGGTCAGGTTTGGAAAAATTGGTTGTTGGTTTGTACCGCTCAAATAGGCTGGAGGTGGAAATGCGACCTAGGTCAATACATTAACAAATGCGTTGACCTTATGGTGTCATAAAATAGGACGGCGCATCCAAGAAGGTACAATCAATCTTAAAATTTGCTTTTTCGGGCCTGTTGCCCGTGATAAAAAATCAACCTATTGTTTCAGGACAGGGGGAGTTATGCGATTACGTAATCCAAGAGATTTTTGGGCCGGTGTGCTTTTTGCCGTAATCGGCTTTGCATTCGCCATTATTGTCAAAGTTGCCGAATATCCGATGGGGACGGCGAGCCGCATGGGAGCTGGCTATTTCCCCTATGTGCTGGCAATGATTCTCGGTGTTTTGGGATTGATCATTGTTGCCAAGGCGCTCATCACGGACGGTGCACCAGTCGCAAAATTTGCGTGGCGCCCCATTTTTTGGATACTGAGTGCGGTGGTGATTTTTGGCCTCACAGTCAAAATGCTTGGTTTGGCGTTGGTGATTATTGTCCTTGTGCTGGTGGCCGCATTTGGCGGACATGAATTCAAGTTGAAGGAACAATTGATCGCGGGCGTGGTGTTGTCAATTGGCGCTGTTTCCGTATTTGTCTACGGTTTGAGTTTGCCGTTTCCAATCTGGCCAGCATTTTTGAACTAGGGATCTATTGATGGATGCACTGATTGCCAATCTCGGCCTGGGTTTTAGTGTTGCGCTGCAGCCTGAGGCGCTAATGTATTGTTTGATCGGCTGCCTTCTTGGCACGCTGATCGGCGTATTGCCGGGCATTGGTCCGGTCGCGACGATTGCCATGTTGTTGCCGGCGACGTTTGCACTCAAACCGGAATTTTCGCTGATTATGCTGGCCGGCATTTATTACGGCGCGCAATACGGCGGCTCGACCACTGCCATTCTGGTCAACATCCCTGGCGAATCTTCTTCCGTGGTGACTGCGCTCGACGGTTATCAAATGGCGCGCAAGGGGCGTGCTGGTGCGGCGCTCGGTGTGGCGGCGTTGGGATCGTTTTTTGCGGGGTGCGTCGCAACCGTATTGTTGGCGGTTGCCGCCCCCCCGCTGGCTGAAATTGCCTTCAAATTTGGACCGGCAGAATATTTTTCGTTAATGACGCTTGGCCTGATCGCGGCTGTGGTGCTGGCGCATGGCTCGGTCATCAAGGCCATTGCCATGATTATTTTGGGTTTGCTGCTCGGTTTGATTGGCACGGACGTCAACTCCGGCATGGCACGGTTTAATTTTGACCTGCCAGAGTTGATTGACGGTATTGGCTTTGTGGTGGTGGCCATGGGCGTGTTTGGGTTTGCCGAGATCATTAAAAATCTGGAACAGGGTGAAGAGCGCGAGATTTTTGTTAACAAGGTCGGCAGCCTGTTGCCAACTTTTCAGGATATCAAGGATGCATTTCCGGCCGTGTTGCGCGGAACCGCGCTTGGCTCGCTGCTGGGCATCCTGCCTGGCGGTGGCGCGGTGCTGGCATCGTTTTCCGCCTACACACTTGAGAAGAAAATCGCCAGGGACCCGTCGCAATTTGGCAAGGGCGATATTCGCGGCGTGGCGGCACCGGAGTCAGCCAACAATGCAGCTGCGCAAACGTCATTCATTCCGCTGCTCACGCTAGGTATTCCACCGAATCCGGTGATGGCGTTAATGGTCGGTGCCATGATTATTCAAGGTATTCAGCCGGGCCCACAGGTGATGACTGAGAAGCCCCAACTTTTCTGGGGCATGATTGTCTCGATGTGGCTGGGCAACCTGATGTTGGTCATTCTGAATTTGCCACTCATCGGCATATGGATCAAATTGTTGACGGTGCCATATCGCTTGTTGTATCCGGCAATTTTGGTGTTTTGTTGCATTGGCGTTTATTCATTGTCGAATAGTCCGTTTGATGTGGTGTTGACGGCAATGTTTGGATTTGTCGGGTATTTGTTTCTTAAACTCGAATGTGAACCCGCACCACTGTTACTGGGCTTTATTCTCGGGCCGATGATGGAAGAGAATTTGCGGCGTGCGATGTTGTTGTCCAGAGGCGATGCGACAGTGTTTGTCACACGAC